>NZ_AUAG01000027.1:0-57642 GCF_000428605.1 Thioalkalivibrio sp. ALE19 | reverse complement strand
ACGGCTTGAGCGGTTCATCCCCGCGGGTGCGGGGAACACACTTCCTGTATTTTCTTGATCTACGGGAAGATTCCGGCGACTGAATGATCCACCAGCGCAGTCGGCGGAATCAAGTGGTTGCTAGTTGTTAAAGAGTTCCGCATTTTCAGCGAGTTATGTTTCATGGTCGGGTTCAGGTGCAAAGCGCACCAACCGTAGTCCTTCGTAGTCGACTGGTATACGGCGGTTTTTTCCGCATGTCTGGAATTCGAAGCCGGATTCGTGGCGGCTGGCCCATGCCATTACCACATTTCCTTCGTCGACCAGGGCGTTGATCTGTTCCCAGATCATTTCGCGTACGCGGCGGTTTACGTCGCCAACGTAGACTCCCGCGCGGATTTCCAGGAGCCAGATGGCGAGGCGACCGCGCAGCCTTGGTGGTACGTTCTCGGTTACGACGACCAGCATCGTCATGGTCATTTGCTCCTGTGGCCGGCGTCGCCCAGGTGTTCGGCCTCCGGGATCGCGGGTGGTTGCGCTTCCGGTGCCGGGGGTGGTGGTTCGATGCCCCCGGCGGCCAGGACGTCCTCGATCAGTGGTATCAGCCGCGGGAGCAGTTTCTGTTCCCGGAACGCATCGCGGCAGGCGATGCGTACTTCCCGTTCTGGATGGGATGGATTTCGTGCGGCGATGCGGAAGGCGACCGGAACCACTGTTTCGAATTTGACGATGTCGGCAATGTCGTAGACGAAGCTCTGCGGTTTCCCGGTATGCAGGAATCCGATGGCCGGGGCATAACCCGCGGCCAGGATGGCGGACTCGGCCACCCCGTACAGGCTGGCGGTCGCCGCAGAGAGACAGCGGTTGACCGGATCGGCTTCGTCCCAGTCCGCGGGATCGTAGCTGCGGCCTTTCCAGGGGACTTTGTACTGTTTGGCGAGGACCTGATAGGTCTTGCGTACGCGGGCACCTTCGATTCCTCGAAGCTGTTCCACGGAGCGACGCGATGGCGGCTCTTCGCCAAAGCGCAATGCGTACATCCGCCGCACGACCTTGAGCCGCAGGGGTTCTTCCAGTGCGAGCCGGGCCTGGTACAGGAGTTTGTCGGAGCGTGCCCCTCCGGGCTGGCCCGCCGAGTAGAGGCGAACACCGCCTTCCCCCACCCAGGTGAGCAGTGTCCCGACGGTGGCGGCCAGATGAACGGCAGCGTGGGAGATGCGGGTTCCGGGTTCCAGCAGGATGCAGGTGACCGAACCGACCGGGATGTGCATCCGTTCGCCGTTGACGTCGTCGATGACGACGAATGCACCGTCGCGGACGTCGATCTGCGCCCGGCCCACAAAGATCGTGGACATCCGCTCCTTGATCGGGATGGGCTTGAGCGGGACGTATTCCTCGGCCATGGTCAGGTCCGCCGGATCATCCACATTCCGCAGCCGAATGCGCGTGAACGCCCGATCCCGTGCGCGAGGCTCTGATGGAAGCGCTCGGGATCGGTGACTTCGAGAATGCCTTCGAAATCGACGGCGCTGAAGCGGATCTGTTTGCCCTTACGGCGGCTGGTGTGCTGGCGATAGCCGGAGACCTGCGGTGGCGCGACAAGCTGGTAGCCGTTGCGGCCGGCGCGGTCTTCGTCCTGCAGCCATGCGCGTGCAGCGTCGTCCATTCGTTCCTGGATCGCCGTGCGGTCGTCGATTCCTTCGGACCGGGCCTGTTTCTTCGCATCCATGAGCACATCGTGATGGCGGGAATTCTTGCGGCCTTCTTCGCGTCGCGCCACCACCGGGTTGGCTCGCAGCCGGAACCCGAGCTGCTGGCCGGCCTGCAACCGGGGTGCGAAGGGTTTGCTTTCGCAGGAAAGCAGGCCGGGTACCTCCTGGGGTTCGATCTGTGACAGCACGTAGAACAGGGGCATGCCGCGTGGCTGCTCGCCAAGCGACGGGACATCGTGTTCCTGTTCCTGGCGGAACAGAAACGGTCGCCCGCCTTCATTCGGGAACAGCTTCCACAACAGTTGATGGTTGCCGTAGGCGTTTCCCTGCATGAGTTGCTGCAGGGATTTCGGATTCAGGCCTTCGGTGGCGACCCGGACTCTGGACAGGTACATCAGGATTCCTCCCGCGTCTGATGCCAGTGTTCCGGCCGCGAGGCGAACTGCCACCGGCCACGGTGCAACGGCTGGTCATAGGGGTAGCGCGTTTCCTGAACGGGCAGGTCTCCGCTTTCGCCTTCCCAGGCGTAGGCCACTTCTTCCCCGAGGCCAAGCCGCCGGTGTTCTTCCTCGGGGCACAGCCGGGTGAGTTGCGGGAATTCGTGGGACAGCGCGGCGCGGAGACCTTCGGCTTCCACGATCCGCGGTGCCAGTGGTGCGGCCGGCGGACAGGATTTGCGCCCGAAATAGAGCGGGAAGCGCGGGTTCTGCAAGGCTTCCGCCACGTCGTCCAGGGACCAACGGCTGGTTTCGGTGGCGCGGATGGCGACCCGCCAGGAACCGTCGCACCGGTACTCGCGTGTGGACAGGATCGTGTGGAGCTTGTCCTTGACGGCCAGCTCATCCCGGCGGGTCAGGCGCCGGGCCTTGCGGTCCTGGCCGGGGACCTGAGCGGTGTGATAGTCCTGCACCGCCACTCCGGGGCTGAGCTGCTTGATGGCGACGGCGACGCCATCGCGCAGTTCCGCCAGGGCGTCGTCCTCATCGCGACGGATGCCGAGGGCGGCACCCAGCAGACCAAGGATGGCCGAGCGGGAAGGGTGGCGCGCGCTGCGACGAATCTCGCCGGTTGCGGCCTCTCCCCAGCTCGCCATCGGCGCGTATAACTGGAATACGAGGTAGCGCATTTCTTCCTCCTCAGCCGGCGGCGACGAACTGCTTGAGTTCATCCAGGCTGCCGGAGCCCTGGAGGGCATTCATGGAGCAGCGGTCGTCCGCGCAGGCCCCGTACACCCGGTCGAAGTTTTCCATCTGCCGTTCCAGTGCCTGGATGGCGTCTTCGCCCTGGCCCTTCACCGGCTTGAGGAAGGCCACGGAAAGCGAGCGCGGCTGCTGTGCGCCTTTCTCGGCCAGCACATAGGAGGCATAGGCTCGGGAGCCGAAGCTGTTCTGCTTGCCCCGTGGCGCCACCTTCACGGCCGCCTCGATCAGAGCCTGGATGGAGCGGTCGGCGAGTGCCTGGTCGCCGCCCAGGTTCTCGATCAACTGCTCCCGGTCGATGCAAAGGTAGCTGTAGAACACCCCGGCGGCGAAGCCGGTCTCGCCAATATGCCCGGCACCCATGTCTTCTTCGCCCGTGTTCAGATCGTCTACGGCGGTGAAGTAATCGTCCTCGACCACCACCGGATGGACGGTGATGGCGTGCGCGACCTGGCAGGCGGCCTCGACGTTGTAGACGGGGTGGGCCGCCAGCATCCGTCCGAACAGGGCGATGTCGGCGGCAGCGGGGTTGGTGCGCAGCAGATTGAGTTCATCTTCCGTCGGTTCGCGGTTTTCCTCGACCAGCGTGTCACAAAGCGCGTCCACGGCCTGGTGCTCTTCCGGGCTGATGTGCGCCAGCTGTTCGATTTCGACGCTGTCTTTCTGGAGCTTGCCGAAGACGCCGGCGATCTTTGCCGCCCACTCATGAGCGGACTTTTCCTTGACGCCACCTTTGAGCAGGCGCTGCTCGACTTCGATCCCGAGGCGCTTGGTCCGGGTGCCAAGGCTGTCGGCGAGGGCGCTCTGGAACACATCCGAGGTGCGCCAGTGGCGCTTGAGGCTCTGCGAGGAAACCCGCAGGCGTTCGACGCCACCCATGCGGGCGGTCTTGGGCCGGCCGATGTCGTCGCGGTTGAGATTGGCCGGCGGGTAGGACGTAAGCATGTGCAGCTGAATGAAACGGCTCATGATCGATTCTCCGTAAGGTGTTGGGGCCTAGCTGGCGTTCCGGGATTTTTCGTAGGTCGCGAGTGTGGTGAAGTAATCGTTTGCCCAGCGGACGGCGAGCCGGCGGTCGGGCCTGGGGGCCAGGTCGCCGCCTTTCTCGCGGTTCCAGTGGAGGATGTCGTCGGCCAGCGAGACCACGTTGACGTCCCTCTTCAACAGTCGAACTGCGCGCCGGATGCGGCGCAGGAAGTCATCCAGGTCATCGCTGCGCAGCAGCTGCTGGAAGCGAAGTTCGCTTACGCGTGGTTTGCCGCTGCCGGCTTCGGATTCCGAGCCCATGGCGGTCGCCAGACTCCTCGTAGAGTCGTGGCTGTTGACCTCCGCCAGGGCGGCGGCCACGCAGCCCCAGGCGCGCATATCCCATGTACCGCGGCGGCCCGGGGGCAGGGCGAACCAGAGATTCCGGAACCCTTCGGTCAACAGCGCATCGTCGGGCCCGCTGGCATGGCGCAGTTCCGCACGGGCTGCCCTGTCGTCCTCTGCGATGCGTTGCCACCATTGAAGGACGGTGTCCGCGACACCTTCTTCATCCTCGCGGTCCCGCAGGGCCACCAAGTGAAGATTGAATGCGTGTTCGTTCATGCGGCTTCCTCCTGTTCCGCCGCCTGGCGGAGGTTCTTCATTTCCTTGCCCTTGAAAAGCCAGCCACGGAGTTTGCCGCGTGCCGCGATGACCCGCTTGAGGTCCGCGGCTTCGGTCTCGCCGGACAGGGCCAGGTCGTCAAAGGTGTGCATGGCCTGGTCGCGCAGGGCCTGCTGCCACCGCTGCGCAATCTGCGGGGGCAGGCCAGCGCGGCGCGGCAGTTCGGCGGGCATGTCCTTGAGGCAGCCATAGAACGCGCCGGTGGTTGCCTCCCATACGCGCTGATCGACGAATGTGAAGTCGCCTTTGGCATCGCCCGGGCGGTTGAACCATGCGGCCTTGACCGCCGACCGCGTCTGCCAGGCCGCCTTTTCCGCGGCGTCACTCAGCTGGCGGACCCAGTGAAGCATCCGGTCCCGGTGTTCTTCGTCGACGGCGACCAGCGGCATCTCGGTGCTGTACCAGCCGCGAGGTTTGTTCTGCTTGAGGTCGTAGCCGAACACCCACAGCCGGGCCTGGCGGGAAACGGTTGTCGTGTCCGATGCGAACCTGAGGGTGTCGGCCTTGGTGGTCAGGTAGTCCTGCACGACCTGCGCCGGCAGGTTTCCCTGGTCCTTCTCGTCCTTCAGCACCAGGGATTCCCAGTGGCGGTAACCAATGCCCCCGGGCTGGCCTTTCTGGGAGAGCGGCGGGTCCGACTTTTTCGGGTCGAACCGAAATGGGGTCAGCGGCTGAATCCAGCTGCCATCGTAGTTGTAGCCGTAGTTGGTCACCCGCATGCTTCGGACGCGGCGTTCGTCATGACGCCCGCAGACACGGCACTCACAGGTTTCATCCTCCACTTCGAGGCGGAATCGGTTGGGCATGGCCCAGTACACATGCAGCGGATGCATGTCATCCGGAGTCGTCGTGAGCGTGGGAGAGCCTTTTTCGCTGGTTCGGGTCGGCACAAGCCACGGAAAGATGTGGCCGTCGTCCGGCTGCGGGTCCGGATAGGTGAACCGGTCGCGGCTGAGCAGATTGAGCAGCAGCTTGTGCCACAGCGAGGCTTCCTTGTCATGAGGCAGGACCAGGGTGGTCAGTGGCCCGCCGCCTCGCAGCCCGACACGATAGCCGGTGCCGCCCGCCGGACCGGTAAGCTGCATGGTGAGCAGGGCCAGGCCAGCGCAACGGGGGCACATCTCCTCGCCCACCCCGCGTTTCACGAAGTGATCGGTATTCTGCTTGAGGCCCTGTTCGCCAGGGGCTTCGATCAGAAGGCCCGCGGCCGGGGCTGTTTTGGCCTGTTCCATAGGATCCAGGTCCTGCATGAAGCGGGGGCCGTCGCCGAACAGTTCGAATGTTCCGGCATACGGGGCGAACCGCGCCTGCAGATCGTCCGTCGAAGATGGCTCCATCCACATCTGCAGCCACTGCTTGCGGCTGCCCGGGGCGCTGGCGGTTTGCAGCAGCCCGATCAGGAACTGCCAGGCCGAGCCCTGAAAATCCGCGCGGGGCAGTGCAAGGTCAACGAATTCCGGGTTGGCCACAGCCGTGGGCGGGCCGTATTCCACCCCGCCATCGTGCCGCCGAAACGGCAGCCAGGGGTCGTTAATCAGATTCATGCTTTTCTCCTTCTCCTGGGCTTCGTGCGATGACTGCACCCAGGGTTTTGTCGTACTGGCATGTGTCTTCTTCGGTGGGAAGCCAGAAAACCGTGTCGCGGAGAAAGCGGTGCGTTTCGCGAAGGCGGTCCGCTTCCGATTCCAGTGCCTGTGGCAGGGGCGGCAGTCGGCGTGCCTGGCTTTCCCGTAGCTGTACCGTGCTCATCGCCCATGGGTGCCGTTCGTGCTCGTGCAGCGGTAGCAGGCGGCCATCAGTCTCCTTCACCAGGGCGACAGAAATGGTCTTCTCGTTGCTGAGTCGCGTACCCAGTTCCTGGTCGTCGTCCCAACCGGCTCCGTCGAGCTGGATCTGGTATCCCCGTTCCGGCCTCAGTGCATTGAAGCGGGCCACCGACTGGGCGACGTTCTGGTCGGCGTAGTGGTCGTAGTGACTGTCCTCGAGTCCTTCCGGGAGCACGCGTGTGTCGCCGTGGACGGCTTCGAGGAGGGTCCGCGCCCGCTCGGGAAGGCGGATGGCCCCTTCTTCGCGCAGGATGCGGCAGGTGTTCCAGAGCTGTGCGGTGTCGGGGTAGACGTAGCCGGTGCCGCGTAACGAGGGCGGCAGCCAGTTCGGCTCCGGTGTCTCGGTCCATTCCGGGGCCAGCACATGGAGGGTCGGGGCCGGGCGGTCCTCTCCGGCCTGAGCGTGATCCACGCGGTTGCCCCGGGTATCGCGCCGGTGTCGGTGGAGCCGGCCGGCGCGCTGGATGACGAGGTCGATCGGGGCCAGGTCGGTGACCAGGACATCGAAATCCAGGTCCAGGCTTTGTTCGACCACTTGCGTGGCGACCAGCACCTGGCCCTGCCTGTCTGCGGCCGTGGAGTCGGAGCCGAAGCGCTGCAGGGCAGCATTTTCGATGCGCTGGCGATCCGCCATGGTGAAGCGGGCATGGAACAGCATGGCCTGCTCCGGCGAGGCGAGCTGTTCGCTCACCTGCTGATAGGCCGCGATGGCATCGTCCACGGTATTGCGGATCCAGCATGCGCAGCGGCCCTCGCGGGCGGCACCGAGTACGAGGTCCAGGGCCTCTTCGGTGGTGTGGACGAATTCCACCGGCAGGTTGCGACCACTGAAGGGGCTGGCCGCCAGCGGTGTTTCGTCGACTTCGGCGCCCCGCACGTGGGTGGCCAGCGGGAAGCTGTCGTTGTTCAGGGTTCCAGCGGTGTTTTCGTCGCGGCCTTGCTGCCAGGCACCAACGAGGTCTTCCCGCAAGATCCTCGGCATCGTGGCGGAGAGCAGGATGGCCGACCCGCCCTGCCGCGCGTGGGCGTCCAGCAAGGCCTTGAGCAGACCGCTGGTGTAGGTGTCGTAGGCATGGACTTCGTCGACGATCAGCACCTTCCCGGCGAGCCCGAGCAGGCGGAGGGGCTGATGCTTGCGCGGGAGGACGGCGAGCAGGGCCTGGTCGATGGTGCCCACACCCACCTCGGCCAGCAGGGCCTTCTTGCGGTTGTCGGCGAGCCACGCGCGGCAGGCGCTGCCCGCGCTGTCTTCGGTGTGCGTGTAGGGGGCGTCGTTGCTGGTGGAGAGAACAACGGATTGCCGGAAGGTTTCGTTCAGGTCCCGGGCGCCGTGGGCCAGGATCAGCGAGGGCTCGGTGTCAGGCGGATAGAGGCGGCGATAGTAGCTGCCCAGGCGCCGGTACATGGCGTTGGAAGTCGCCATGGTGGGCAGGCCGAAGTACAGGCCTTCGTGCTGGCGTTCTGCGAGCAGTCGGTGGGCCAGGGTCAGGGCGGCTTCGGTCTTGCCGGCGCCGGTGATGTCCTCCAGCAGAAACAACTGGGGGCCTTCGGCCAGCGGTACCGTCTCGGCCCAGGCCTGGAGGGGCGTGGGCTGGAATCCGAAGGCCGACGTAAAGCCGGGGTAGGAAACCGGGTGTGGGCGATGAAGGAGGCCCGTTTCCGCCAGGGCCCGGTGGGCTCGTGGCAGGGCCGTTTCATTCCAGTATTGCTCCAGCGGAACCGGTTCGGCCTGATAGGCAAAAATATCGGCATTCGAACCCAGCCAGTCGGCGAGCACGGCCACGCCGGCGATCTGCCAGCTTGCGGGCGCCAGAGTTTCTTTACGCCACGCTTCGTCGGCGAGCAGTTCGCTGGGCCAGGCCGGCTGAAGCAGGTCTTCCGCAGCGCGGGCGAAGGCTTTCAGGGCGCGAAGATCCTCCTCCAGGAAGGCCGCACTCAGCGGCGCACTGCCCCCCTGGACCGGCTTGCCGTGGTGTCCGAAGAAGCAGCCCATCCACAGGCTCAATGCGTCTTCCTCGTCCATCAAGTCCAGCCTCGATGCCCCGGCTTGCAGGCGCTGTTGCCGCCTGACGGGCAGGAGATGTTCGTTCCAAACCCGTGCCCCGAGACTGTCGTGCCTTTCGCTGTAAGGCAGCCCGGCAGGCTGGACCAGGAATGGAAGTGGCGGACGGGCGAGACCCTGAAAGGAGCGGGCGAACTTTCCCAGATCGTGAAGGGCGAGGGAGTAGACGAAGAAGGAAACCAGCGTCTCCGCATCCATGTGCAGACTGTCCGCCAGTTGCCTCGTTCGGGTGGGGGCACCCTCCAGCAGCACCTGACCGACGGCTGCCACATCAAGGGCATGGAACGGGAGCAGGTGACAGGGGACGTTGGTCGAGCGCTCTCCGTTGGCTTTGCCCCAATAGCGAAAGAGGAGTGGAATCTCTCCCGCCGAGGGTTCCGTTGTATCTGGCCTCTGTTCCATGGGCCTCGCTCCATCATCCGTTGTCTGGCCACCCTGCCATCTCGGCGCGGCATATTCCATGGCTGGCGGTCGGGTTATCGCTGCTACGCCACCATTGAAGCACCCGAGGTGGCTCACACAGTGAGCCGCCCCCGTACGTTGAGGTGACGATTCAGGCCGCTATCCACGAAAACCGGCCGAAGTGATAATAGTGGCCATCGCTATTTTCACGCGAGAACATGGCCCGCAGCGGGCCAGGAGGTATGCGCGGCGAGGAAGGTTCAGGTGTAACGGGCGGCGGCTTCGCGCAGGGTTTCGGCGACGCGCTGGCGCAGGGATTCGGGGGCGATGACTTCCACGCCGGGGCCGTGGCGCAGGATTTCCTGGATCAGTTCGGTGGGGTCGGAGTAGGGGATCTGCAGTTCCCAGGTGTCGCCGCGGTACTGGCCGATCTGGTCGGGGTGCCAGGTTTCGTCGGCGACCCAGCGGGCGTGTTCGGGGGTGAAGCGCAGTACGGCCCATTCGCTGGCGGGGCCGGTGAAGATGCCGAAGGCGGCGCCGATGTGGCGGTCGAGGTCGGCATCGGCTTCTTCGCGCAGGGGGGCGTCCTGCACGGGGGTGGCGGCGCGGATGCGTTCCAGGGCGAAGGTGCGCAGGGCTTCGGCGTTTTCGCACCAGGCGATCAGGTACCAGTTGTCGCGGTAGTAGAGCAGGCGCTGCGGGTGGATGCGGCGGCGGGTGGCGCTGTCGCGGGCGCGGCCGTGGTAGTCGATGTCCAGCGGGTGGCCGGCGAGGGTGGCCTCGGCGGCGACGCGGAAGGTGTCGGCGGCGCTGGTGCGGTGGGCCTGGGGCTGGATCTGGATGCGCCGGCGGAGTTCGGTGGAGTCCTGGCCGCCGGTCTCCAGCAGGCGGCGGATGCGGGTCTTCATCGGGCCGATGACGGGGGCGAGCAGGCCCGGCTGCATGTCTTCCAGCAGCTGTTCGATGGTCAGCAGGGCGAGCAGCTCGGATTCGTTGAACCACAGCCCGGGCAGTTCGAAGGCCGGGGCGTCGGGGTCGTAGCGGTAGCCGTTGGCCTGCGCGTCGTACTCGATGGGCGCCTGCATGAAGTCGCGCATGTATTCGATGTCGCGCTTGAGGGTGGCGCGCGACACTCCGAGCTGTTCCACCAGCTGCGCCAGCGAGGGCGGCTGGCGGCTTTCCTTGAGCCGGCGATGCAGGTGGAAGATGCGTTCGGCGCGGTTCATGGGGCGGATCCGGCGGCGGATCAGTGCAGCCGGCGGCTGACGCGGATGATCTCGTCGTCGGAGGTGAGGATCTCGCGCTGGAAGCCGTGGCGGCGGGCGAGGGCGAGCATGCCGTCGTTGTGGCGCAGCACCTCGCCGAACAGTTCGCGCAGGCCGTTGCGCCGGGCGGAGTCGATGATGGCCTCCATCAGCAGGGAGCCCACGCCGCGGCCCTGCCAGGCGTCGCTGACGACCACGGCGAATTCGGCGCTCTCGCCGTCGGGCTCGGTGGTATAGCGGGCCACGCCCACCTGGACTTCCTGGCCGTCGGCGTGATCCACGGCGATGAAGGCCATCTCGCGGTCGTAGTCGATCTGGGTGAAGCGCACCAGCATCTCCGGGGTGAGTTCCTCCAGCGAGCGCATGAACCGCAGGTAGCGGGTCTTTTCCGACAGGCTGCGCACGAAGGCCTGTTCGATGGCGGCGTCTTCGGGGCGGATCGGCCGCAGTTCCAGCTCGTGGCCGTCGCGGGTGGTGACGGTGTGCGCCACGTGCCCGGGATACGGGTGGATGGCCATGTGGGCGTAATGGCGGGTGTCGTGCCCGGGGTCCGCCAGTTCGATGCGGGCGTCCACGGCCATTACCCCGTGCTCGCCGGCCTGCAGCGGGTTGATGTCCAGCGACGCCAGCTCGGGCAGTTCGCAGGCCATCTCCGAGACCCGCAGCAGCACCTGCTCGACAGCCTCGCGCGGTACCGGCGGGGCGCCACGGAACTCGCCCAGGGTGCGCGCGGCGCGGGTCTGGTCCACCAGGCGTTCGGTCAGTGACTGGTTCAGCGGCGGCAGGGCGATGGCCTGGTCGCCGATGACTTCCACCGCGGTGCCGCCCAGGCCGAAGGCGATCACCGGGCCGAACACCGGGTCGCGCGAGATCCCGACGAGGAGTTCGCGCGCATGCCCGACCTCGGACATGCGTTCCACGGTGACGCCTTCGACGTCGGCGTCGGGGAAGTGCTCGCGGATCTGGTCCAGCATCTCCTGGGTCTGCTGACGCACCGTCTGCACGCTGCGCAGGTTGAGCCGCACGCCGCCGAAGTCGCTCTTGTGGCTGATCCCGGTTGCGCTGATCTTGAGCGCCACCGGAAAGCCCAGGGTCTCGGCGGCCAGCATCGCGTCGGCCGGATCGCGCGCGAGGATGCTGGGGTTGGTGGGGATGTGGAAGGCGGCCAGCACGGCCTTGGACTCGCGGATGCTGAGGACCTTGCGGCCGTCGTTGCGGGCGTTCTGCAGGATCAGGCGGGCGCCCTCGACGTCCGACGGGGTCTCGTCGCACAGCGGGCCGGGGGTCTGCAGCAGCATGCGCTGGTTGCGGCGGTGTTCGATCAGCCAGGCGAAGGTCTCGATCGCCGCTTCGGGCGTGCGGTACTGCGGGATCCCGGCCTCGTCGAAGCGCCGGCGCGCGCTGGCCACCAGCGGGTCGCCCATCCAGCAGGCCAGCACCGGCTTGCGGCTGTTGCGCGCCTGTTCGATCACGGCCTCGGCGCAGGCGTCCGGGTCGGTCATGGCCTGCGGGGTCAGCAGCACCACGGCCATGCTCACCCCGGGGTCGGCCAGCGTGATGCGCAGTGCCTCGCCGTAGCGTTCGGCGGTGGCGTCGCCGAGGATGTCGATCGGGTTGCCGTGCGACCAGTGACCGGGGAGCAGGTCGTTCAGCGCGTCCATGCTCTTGTCCGCCAGGCTGGCCAGTTCCAGGCCGAGGTCGGCGGCGCGGTCCACGGCCATCACCCCGGGCCCGCCGCCGTTGGTGAGGATCGCCAGGTTTTCGCCGCGCAGGCGCATGCCCCGGGCCAGGATGTGCGCCGCGGAGAACCACTGCGACACGCGCTCCACGCGGACCACGCCGGCGCGTTCCAGCGCGGCATCGAACACCGCGTCGGAGCCCATCATCGCGCCGGTGTGGGTGGCCGCCGCCTGGGCGGTGGCCGCGTGGCGCGCCGACTTCAGCACCACCACGGGTTTCATGCGGGCGGCGGCGCGCAGGCCGGAGAGGAAACGCCGGGTGTGGCGGATGCCCTCGACGTACAGCAGGATGCCCTGGGTCTCGGGGTCGACCGCGAGGTAGTCCAGCAGCTCGCCGAAGTCGACGTCGGCGGCGTCGCCGGTGGAGGCCACCCCGGAAAAGCCAATGCCGGTGGACTGTGCCCAGTCCAGCACCGCGGTGACCAGCGCGCCCGAGCTGGAGACCAGCCCCAGCTTTCCGGGCAGCGCCTGGTTGTGGCTGAAGGTCGCGTTGAGCCCGATCCGCGGGCGCATGATGCCGAGGCAGTTGGGGCCGATCAGGCGCATGCGGTAGCGCTGCGCGATTTCCACGCATTCCTGCTGCAGGCGCTGGCCCTCGCGCCCGGCCTCGCCGAAGCCGGCCGACAGGATCACCGCGCCGCGCAGGCCGGCCTCGCCACAGTTGCGCAGGATGGCGGGCACGGCCCGCGCGGGCGTGGCGATCAGCGCCAGGTCCACGCGGTGCTCGCCGGGGCGCAGTTCGGGCACGCAGGGCAGCCCCTGCACCGTGTCATGCTTGGGATTGACCGGGACCAGCGTGCCTTCGTAGCCGGCGGTCAGCAGGTTGGCCAGGACAGTCTGGCCCACGGCCCCCTCGCGCTCGGTGGCGCCGAACACGGCGACGCCGCGGGGATTGAAGATCTTGTCGAGGATATGGGTGCCCATGCATGCTTCCTGCGGTGGTGGATCCGATGAATTGGTGCTGCCCGGAGGGGCCTTCATAACATGAATCTTGCCTTTTTATCTCCCGATGCCGGGCTGGAACACGACAACGGGCCCGGGCATCCGGAGTGTCCCGAGCGGCTGACCGCGATCCGCGACCAGCTGGTGGCCGGCGGGCTGGACCCGTGGATCCTGCATCGCGAGGCGCTGCCGGCCGGACGCGCCGACCTGCTGCGGGTTCATACCGAGGCCCACGTGGCACAGGTGCTGCGGCATGTGCCGGCGGGCGAGCGGGTCATGCTCGACGGCGACACCGCGCTGTCCCCCGGCAGCCACGAGGCGGCCCTGCTGGCGGCGGGCGCGGGCATGACCGCGGTGGACTGGGTGATGGGCGCGCAGGGCCGGCGCGCGTTCTGCGCCGTGCGTCCGCCCGGGCACCATGCGCGCGCCGACCGCGCCGCGGGCTTCTGCCTGTTCAACAACGTGGTGATCGCCGCCCGCCACGCTCAGGCCCGCCACGGCATCCGCCGCATCGCCATCGTGGACTTTGACGTGCATCACGGCGATGGCACCGAGTCGCTGGTGGCCGGGGACCCGTCCATCCTGTTCGCGTCGTCGTTCGAGCATCCGGCCTATCCCGGATCGGGCGTAACGCCACTGGGCGCTAACTGCCTCAACGTACCCGTGCCCGGTGGCTCATCCGGCGGACAGTGGCGCGAGGCAGTCGCCGCGGCCTGGTTCGAGCGGTGGGATGCGTTCGCCCCCGAGCTGGTGCTGGTGTCGGCCGGTTTCGATGCCCACCGCGAGGACGAACTCTCGCGCCTGGCCCTGAGCGAAGACGACTACGCCTGGATCAGCGCGCGCATCGTGGAGCTGGCCGAGCGGCACGCGCAGGGTCGGGTGGTCTCCATGCTGGAAGGCGGCTACGCCCTGCACGCGCTGGGGCGCAGTGCGGTGGCCCACATGCGCGAGCTCGGAGGGCTGTAACCCCCGGCGCTATTCGTGCGCGGCCACGCGGTTGCGGCCGCGACGCTTGGCCTCGTACAGGGCCTCATCGGCGCGCTTGAAGGTGTCCTTCAGCGGTTCCCCCGGCTGGTGCTCCGATACCCCGATGCTGACGGTGATATGGCCGGGGCCCGGGAAGACTGCCTTCCCGACCCGCGAGCGCAGGGTTTCGGCGACCTTGCGCGCACGGGGCAGTTCGGTGGCCGGCAGCAGGATCATGAATTCCTCGCCGCCCCAGCGGCCCACTACATCGGACTTGCGCAGGCGGTCCTGAAGGACCCGCACCAGGGTCTGCAGCACCTCGTCGCCCACGTCGTGGCCGAAGGTGTCGTTGACGTCCTTGAACCGGTCCAGGTCCAGCAGCAGGATCGAGAACGAATCACCGTGGCGGTCGGTGCGGTGGGCCTCCTGTTCCAGCAGGCTCTCCAGGTGGCGCCGGTTGGGCACGCCGGTCAGGCGGTCGTGCAGTGCCTGGCGTTCCAGCTCCGCCTCCAGGTGCTTCTGCCGCGAGATGTCGTGGAACACCGCCACGTAGTGTTCCACCGGTCCGTCGTCCCCGGATCGCAGTGCGGTGATGGACATGTACAGGGGGATCCGCGTCCCGTCCTTGCGCCGGTCCCAGACCTCGCCTTCCCAGTGGCCCTGCTCGTCGAGGCGGCCGAACAGGTCGGAATAGAAAGACCGGTCGTGCTCGCCCGATTTCAGCAGCTCCCGCGGGTTGGTGCCGATCGACTCCGCCGCGCTGTAACCGGTGATCTCCTCGAACGCCGGGTTGGCCCGCAGGATTCGCCCGTCGGCGTCGGTGATGAAGATCGCATGGCTGGCGCGGAAGGTCGCCGCCAGCAGTTCCAGCTCTTCCTCCAGTTCGCGGCGTTCGGTGATGTCGACCAGGTAGCCGTGATAGTGATCAACCGCCCCGAATTCATCGCGTTCGATGGTGGTGAAGTCGAGCATCCAGCGCCACCCGCCATCACGGTGGCGCATGCGGTAGGGGCTGTGCTGGAAGTTCGCGCTGCGGTCGTCGGTGTGCGCCAGCACTTCCCGGTCCAGGCGTTCGCGATCGTCGGGATGCACCAGATCGTTGTGCGGCCTGCGTTCCCCGGCCAGTTCCTGCGGGTCGTAGCCCAGGATCTCGCGTACGTTGGGCGAGACATACTGGATGGGCCAGCCCGGGGCGTTGTCCCAGGCAAAGACCAGCGTCGGACCGGCCATGAACAGGTTGCGCTCGCGCTCCAGCGCCAGGCGCTGTTCGCGCCGGGTCAGCTCATGTCCGATCCACTGCGCCATCAGGGTGATCAGGTCGCGCTCGAAGGGCACGAAGGGCTCGCGCGGGTGCCGCGCGACGAAGCTCAGCACCGCGCGCAGTTCGCCGTTCACGTGTACCGGCATGCCGAAACATGCGCCGGCCGCGGGCGTGTCCGAGATGCTGCAGCCGTCGGTCCGGGCCTCCGGGGCATGGAAACCCACCGGGCCGGTTTCCGCGAGGGCGTTGTCGCAGAAGGTGGCACCCGTTTCTCCGGCTTCCCGCGGGCCCTCCGGCCAGTCGCCGGCGGCCTCCAGGATGCGTCGGCTGCCGTCGTCCACCCGCACCAGGCGGCCGTGGTCCATGGCGAATTCGCGCAGGCCGAGTTCCAGCAGCGCGCGCAGCTTGCCGGCGTCTTCGGTGTCCGCGGTGCTGGTGATCCGGTGCAGCTCCTGCAGGGCGTTCTGCCGGCGCTGCTCCAGGGCCTCGCGCGCCTTCTCCGGGCGGATGGCACGGATGATGGTGGAGTAATACTCGGGCTCGCCGTCGCCATCGAAGTGCGCAATGATCCTCTGCGACACGGGTATCTCGTGGCCGTCGACATCCAGCAGCGCGGACTCGCCTTCCCAGAAACCGGTGCGGCGGGCGGTCGGGAGCCCTTCCCGCTGCAGTCGGCGCGTGGCCCATTCGGGGTGAAGCCACTCGCCGGCGCGCTCTCCGGAGAAGTAATCGCGATCCTGCTCCGGGGCCGCGCCACCTTCCGCGCCCGGCAGGCCCAGCATCTCCTTGCCGCCGCGGTTCACGTAGTGGATGCTGCCGTCGGCATCGGCCATGGGGACGAAGTCCGGCGTAGCCTCGAGGATCTGGATCAGGCGTTCGCGGCCGCGCTCGGCCTCGCGCTGCTCGGTCACGTCGATCCCCACCCCCTGGAACCAGGCGGCCCGCCCGTCCGCGTCGAAGAACGCCCGGTTGCTCCACATGATGGTGCGCAGCTCGCCGTCGGCCCGCGGCAGGGTGTTCTCGAAATGTCCGACCGGCTGTTCCGGGGTAAAGCTGTCCAGATGCGCGCGGACCCGTGCGACGTCGGCGTCCGGGGTCCAGTCCAGCCAGCGCTGACCCAGCAACTCTTCCGATGTGCGGCCCAGGTGCTCAAGCATGCTGCGGTTGGCATGCAGCAGCGTGGTATCCGGGAGGTAGCGGGTGACCAGGTGCGGGTGGTCCTCCACCAGGCTGCGGTACAGCGCCTCCTGCTGTGCCAGTTCGCGGCGCGCGCGGTGGCGGGTCACGGCGTAGACCAGACTGCGCTGAAGCAGGTCTTCGCCCAGCCGGTTCTTGCTGAGGAAATCCTCGGCCCCCGCCTCGATGGCGTGCGCCCCGGTGGCCGCATGGTCATCGCCGGTGAGGACCACCACGGGGAGCTCGCGGGTCGTCGACAGCACCCGTTCCAGGGTCTCGTCCGGGTCCGAATCGGGCAGGTTCAGGTCCAGCAGGATCGCGTCGAACGCAGTGGCGTCGCGTGCCAGGTGCTCCCGGGCCTCCTGCAGCCGGCCGCAGTGTGTGGTGTCGAACCGCGTGGTCCCGGTCGGGATTGTCAGCAGATCCCGTACCAGGGCCGCATCACCCATGTTGTCCTCGATCAGCAGAACGCTGAGGCGAGGGGAGTCCTCGGGGCGGGGGATCTCGGACGCTCGGGGCGGCATCGGTTCCTTCCGTGCATGGTTCACGGTCTGCAGGATAACCGCTGCCTGTCGGCGAATACAGCGACGGTGCCCGGGCTCAGGCCGGGGCGGGTACGGCGGACCACTCCGGCGGGGGTGTCCAGTGTTCCAGCCAGCCCTCCAGCGCGTCCGGCGGCAGCGGGCGGGCGATGGCATAGCCCTGGCCGTTCTCGCAGCCCATGCCGATCAGGATGCGCCCCTGTTCGACCGTTTCCACGCCCTCGGCCAGGACCAGGCGGTCGAATGCCCGGGCCAGGCCCACCACCGCCTCGATGATGGCCCGGTCATCGGCGTCCTCCAGCATGTCGCGGACGTAGCTGCGGTCCATCTTCAGCGCGTTGGCGGGCACGCGCTTGATGTAGGTCAGCGACGAGTAGCCGGTGCCGAAGTCGTCGATGCTCATGGACACGCCCAGTTCGCGGACCGCACGCATGTTCGCCTCCGCCGCCGCGGCGTTGTCGAACGCGGTGCTTTCCAGCACCTCGATCTCGAGATCGGCCCGCGGGATGTCCGGATGGCGATCCAGGATGTTTTCCAGGCGTCGTGGCAGGTCGCCGCTCTCCAGCTGCAGGGCGCCGATATTGACGCTGACCGGCAGATGACGGCCGGCCGCGCGCCAGGCCTCCATCTGGCGCATCGCCTCCTCCAGCATGTACTCGCCGAGCTCGATGGAGACCGGGTCGTTTTCAATGGTCGGGAGGAACTCGCCCGGCGTCAGCAGGCCGTGATCCGGATGCCGCCAGCGCACCAGGGCCTCAACGCCCAGGATGGTGCCGGTGCGCATGTTCACCTTGGGCTGGTATTCCACGCTCAGTTCGTTGCGATGCATCGCCTGGCGGAAGGCGCTGATGGTGCGATGCCGGCTGGCCACCCGCTGGTACTGGCCGTGGTCGAAATATTCCCAGGCCCGGTCGCGGCGCAGCTTGGACTCGTACAGCGCATGGTCGGCCTGGCGCAGGACCGTTTCCGGGTCGAGGCCGCTGCGTGGCGGGCGGATCGAGATCCCGGCGCTGACCGAGACGTTCTCGCTGGCGCCGGCGGGTCCCTTGTCGGACACCGGCAGGTGATGCCCGGCTTCGATCACGGTACCCATGACCTCTTCCAGGCGTTCGATCGCCTCGGAGCTGCGCAGCACCAGGATGAACTCGTCGCCGCCGCGGCGTCCGAGCAGGGCATCGTCATTCAGGCGTTCGCGCCAGCGGCGGCTCAGTTCGGCCAGGATCCGGTCCCCGGCCGCCGTGCCCAGGCGGTCGTTCAGTGCGCCAAAGTCATCCACGTCGATGGATATCAGGGCCAGGGCCGTATCGTCGTGCTCGGTGGAGACCTGTTCCAGCGCCTGCATGATCCCGGCCCGGTTGGGCAGGCCCGTCAGCGGATCATTGAACGAACGCCATTCCAGTTCGCGGCGGTGTTCCAGCTCGCGGGTCATGTCCTCGTAGAAGGCGACGCGCAGCCTGCGGCCGTGATCGCGGAGTTCGCCGCCGCGGGTGATGCGGACCGGGACGTCGCGCTGCGTCGCGCTGCGTGGCGGTGCGCACCCGGCTGTACAGCGGCGGACTGTCGTGTCCGGCGGGGGCCTCGGGCGGTGCCGTCAGGTGCGCGGCAATCCGCTCGCGTTCGTCGTCCGGGTGCAGATCGGTGATGGGCCGCTGCTTCAGCTCGTCCTCCGCGTGGCCGGTCATCCTGCAGGCGGCGGGGTTGGCGTCGAGTATGCTGCCGTCTTCGGCATCCAGGATCAGCAGGGGGTGGATGAAGCAGTCGAACAGGGTGCGAAAGCGGTTCTCGGCCTCTTCCTGCCCGTGCGAGGCCAGATGCCGGGCGAACTGCGAGACCTGGCGCTCGATCTGTACGTAGGTGTTGAGGAGGGATTCCAGACTCGCCGATGACTGTTCGCGGAAATGCCGCGCGGCCCGTTCGCGCGCCTCGGCCACCCCGACCCCGGCTTCCAGTGCGTTGATGGCGGCGGCCATCTGCTGGTCGCTGCGCAGGATGTGCAGGGTCAGCCAGCGGACCAGGAACTCCAGCAGGGGCTGCAGGCGATATTCGTCGGGGCCCTCCAGGGCGGCGATGCGGTCCAGTTCGTCGATGAACCCCGCGTGGGCCTGGCAGTGGCGGGCGAACCATTCGTCGTCACGGAAGGCCCGTGCCCAGATGCCTTCCTCGGTCTCGAAGTGGTAACGCGCGTAGTCGCGCAGTTCCGCCACGATCCCGTCGGCCGTGGCCTCGTCGGTGCCTTCCAGCACCGTGCGGGCCAGGCGGTTGATGAGGTCCACCAGGTAATGATGCTGGCGGTCCACCTCGGGGATGCGGGTCAGGAATTCATCGCCCCAGGGGAAGATCTCGAATTCGTCCGTGTTCATGGTGCTGTTCCAATTCCCGCTGATTCCTCCGGGTAGAGTGTACGCACCGGATAGCGGGTTTTCCCAGCGGCCGTTTGCAGCAGTCTTCCGGGGCCTGGTGTTTCCTTCAGGCGTCCAGGCGCAGGACGAGCCGCGGGTCGCCCGCGGCCGGCTGCGGGGAACGGTGCACCGCGGCCTGTCCGGCGCCGCCGGGAAAGCGTTCGCCCTTCATCAGGATCACGTGCCCGCGGGCGATCCGCAGGGGGTCATGGCCGGTGAGCACGCCGTCGTTGTCGCCGCAGCCCAGGCGGCTGCGGTCGACGTGGCGGTCGTCCACGTATTCGGTGCCGGGGCCGGTATAGCTGCACAGCATGCGCAGGTCCAGCTGGTCCACGTGGAAAAGCGGGCAGGGTTGTTCGTCCAGCACCTCCAGTTGGACGCGCAGGATCACGCGCCGGGTGACCACCGCGAAGTTGCGGGCCAGGTGTTCGATGTCGAGGGCCAGGTGATGGATGTCGAACGGCCGCGTTCCCGCCGCCTCCAGCAGGCCGGTGCGGATCTGGTCCGGCCGGCCCCGGAGGTCGAGTTTCAGTCCGGGGCTCTGCTCCGCCAGGGTCTGTGCCTGAAGCCGCAGCTCCTCCGTTTCCGTACGACGCCAGATCAGGGCGTTGACGTCCTCGCGCCGGATCCCGTGCAGCTCGGCGGCCCGGTCAATGAAACGATGCCGGGACGCTGCGGTCGCGCGGGTGCGGGGACGGGTGGTCACGAGATCACCTCGGTTTCTTCTTCGGTCTCTTCCGCGCCGTTCTGCAGCCGCCACTCGGGGAAGGGGTCGCGATACTCGCGCCAGGCGTCGGCTCCCGCGGCCAGCTCGTCGTCGTCCAGCAGGCAGGCGTCCAGGCGCTGGCGGATGGTGTCGGGATCCATGTCGATGCCGATCACCACGATCTCCTGGCGGCGGTCGCCGTAGCGCTCGTCCCAGTGGGGCGCAACGTGGTCCTGCCACCAGTCGGCGTCCACCGGCCGGCGTTCCGGAGGCACCGAGGCCCACCAGAAGCCGGCGGCGTGATGGGTCAGCGCGCCGCCGGCCTGCGACAGCGTGCCCACCCAGTCCGGTCGCGACGCCAGCCAGAACCAGCCCTTGCTGCGGATCACGCCGGGCCATTCCTGATGGAGCAGGTCGAAGAAACGCCCGGGGTGGAACGGCCGGGTCGCCCGGTAGACGAAACTGTGGATACCGTACTCCTCGGTTTCGGGGGTGTGGTCACCCATCAGCTCCCGCGCCCACCCGGGGGCCTGTGCCGCACGGTCGAAGTCGAAGCGTCCGGTGCCGAGCAGTTCGCGCGGGTCCGTGCGCCCGTGCGTGATTTCCAGCACCCGGGCCTCGCGGTTCAGGGCCCGTACGACCCGATGCGCCTGGCGGCGCTGCTCGTCGGTGGCGCGGTCGATCTTGTTCAGCAGGATGACGTCGGCGAACTCGATCTGGTCGACCAGCAGGTCCACGACGGTGCGTTCGTCATCCTCGCCCAGCGATTCGCCGCGGTCGCTCAGGTCGTCGGTGGAGGCGTAGTCCTGCAGCAGGGAGGCGGTGTCCACCACCGTGACCATGGTGTCGAGGCGCGCGACGTCATCCAGCGAGGCATCGTTCTCGTCGCGGAAGGCGAAGGTGCTGGCCACCGGCATTGGCTCGGAGATGCCCGTGGACTCGATCAGCAGGTAATCGTACTGGCCGGATTCGGCCAGGCGGCGTACCTCCACCAGCAGGTCGTCGCGCAGGGTGCAGCAGATGCAACCGTTGCTCATCTCCACGGTGCGGGCGTCGGTGCGCGAGACGCCGCCCTGATCACCGTGGTCGACGTGGTCGCCTCGCACCAGCGCGCCGTCGATGTTGATCTCGCTCATGTCGTTGACGATCACGGCGACCTTGAGCCCTTCCTGATTGTGCAGCAGGTGATTGAGGACGGTGGTCTTGCCGGCGCCGAGGAATCCGGAAAGGACGGTAACGGGCAGACGTTCGGTCATGGCGGGCTCCCGGGGATTGTGTTGGATGTCACTCATGGAACAGATGCTCGGTCGCTTCCATGCGCTCCTTGGCCTCCACGCTCAGCGTGGCGGTGGGGCGGGCCAGGAGTCGGGGCAGGCCGATGGGGTCCCCGGTCTGCTCGCAGAAGCCGTAATCGCCGGTCTCGATGCGATAGAGGGCCTCGTCGATCTTCTTCAGCAGCCGGTTTTCGCGTCCCCGAATCCGCAGTTCGAGCTGGCGGTTTTCCTCTTCGCTGGCGCGGTCCAGTTCGTCCGCGGCCTGACTGCTCTGGCGCAGATCGCTGCGCACCTGCTCGATATCGTCGAGGACCTGTTCACGCATGGCCTGCAGGCGTGCGCGGAAGAACTCGAGCTGCTGCGGGTTCATGTAAGCCTCCTCGGGCATCGCGAGGAGCTCGTCTTCGGTGCGGGGGGTGTTATGGATCGTCTCGCTCATGGCGTTACAATATAACGTTACTGACCCACGGTCACAACGGCCCCGGGCCGATGACCCGAACTCTTGCGGGAGAAACGATGGACGCATACAGCGAGCACCGGAGCACCGACCTGCCGGACGTGGCGACGGGGACATCGCGCCGCGCCTCGAGCCTCGACTGGGTGGGCATGGAGCGCATCGCACTGCCCCTGCAGGTGGCCGGGCAGCCGGTCGCCGCGCGCGCCGATGCCGGGGTCAGCCTGGACGATCCGGAGGCCCGCGGCATCCACATGTCGCGGCTCTACCTGGCCCTGCGCATGCTGATCCACCGCGAGCTGGGCTGCGCGCGGCTGGACCACGTGCTGGATGCGTTCCTCGAGTCGCACGAAGATCTGTCGGGGCGCGCCGCGCTCTCGCTGGAGGGCGAGGCACTGCTGGAACGGCCGGCCATGGTCAGCCCCCTGGCGGGCTGGAAGGCGTATCCGTTTCGCGTGGATACGGAAAAGGACGACCGCGGTACGCAGATCCGCCTCGGGATCGAGATCGGGTATTCCTCGACCTGTCCCTGCTCGGCGGCACTGGCCCGCCAGGCCATCCAGGAACGCTATGATCAGGACTTCGGGACGGCGCCGCCGGATCCGGACCGGCTGCGTGAATGGCTGGGCAGCGAGGCGGGCATCATGGCGACACCGCACAGCCAGCGCAGCCGGGCGTGGGTGGAGGTGGGCCTGCGGCCCGATGCGGAGACCTTCCCGTTCCGCTTTCTGGTCGATCGGGTCGAGCAGGCGCTGGGCACCGCGCTGCAGACCGCGGTCAAGCGCGCCGACGAGCAGGCGTTTGCGGTCGCCAACGGCGGCAACCCGATGTTCTGCGAGGATGCCGCGCGGCGACTCGACGAGGCCCTGGAGGCCCCGTTCGGGGCGCGCGGTTACCGCATCCACGTGCGCCACGAGGAGAGCCTGCATGCGCACGATGCGGTGGCGCGGGTCGAGCGGCCGCCGCGCGGGGCCTGAGGCCGGGCAGCAGGGTTATGCCTGTTCTCCGTCCTGTTCCCCGGCCTGACCGTAGAAACGCTGCAGCGGGTCCTCGAAGCTGCGGTGACGGTCGGCCATGGGCTCCGCCGAGATCAGATAGTCGGCGCCGTACTTGAGTCCTTCCTTCTGCCGGGCGATCGGCAGGGCGCGGGCGCGCAGCTGCTCGATGTAGCCGCGCATGGACTCGGCGGTCCCCGGATCGGTGAAATGATCCAGCTGGCGCAGCGCGAGGTCGAGCTGTCCGTTCACGAAGCGTTCGCGGTAGCGGATCGGGAAGTAGCGCGTCTCCATCACCCGGAAGCCCGCCTGGCCCAGCTGGCGGAGCACCCAGGGGGAGGGATACTCGCGGTACGGCATGCTGCCGCTCAGCAGCAGGCAGGCATCGCGGACACGGCCGATCTCGCGCACCAGGCGTCCGGCCTCGGTGTCGGGTTCGCTGGGCACGTAGGGTTCCACGCCGATGATGTACAGCCGCTGGCCGACATGCGGCCGGATACGGTGCAGGGCCTGTTCCTGCCAGTAGGGAGAGAAGCCCTCGATGGCACCGATGAAGTAGTCCAGCAGTACGGTGTCGAAGCGCTCGCCGTACAGCAGGTGTTCGGAGTGCCAGTTGCCCACCAGCACGCGGTCCTGTGGCCGTCGCCGGTCGCCCGCGGCCTCCTGCACCGTGCGCGCCATGTTCTGCGAGGAGGTGATGGCGGTCCAGCGTTCGGTGCCGAGCGCGGTGATCCACTCGATGGACTTGCGGCCGGTCCCGGCATCGAGAAAGCTGCCCCAGGGCAGCGATCCCTGCATCTGCTCGATGGCCTGAAAGATCGGCGAGCTGGTACCCGAGCCCTGCGGGTTTTCACTCATGGTTGCATTCCTTGGTTGCAGAGGGAGATCGGAGAATCAGTGTGTGCGCCGCAGGGCGGCGCCCGCCCGGGCCAGCAGAGCCAGAAGCAGCAGCACGACCACCAGCACCGGTGCAAAGGGTTGATCCAGTGGCAGGCTGATGGTCCAGGCGACGAGGAAGCCCGCGATCGCCAGGCTCTGGGTCCACAGCAGCGCGCCGGTCAGGCCGCGGGCCAGAAAGGCCGCCCCCCAGGCCGGCAGCAGCAGGGTGGCCAGCGCCGCGGGCATGCCCAGCACCATGCTCCCGAGTACGATCACGGCAACCAGCCATGCGGTCTCCAGCCAGCGCGCGACCGTCGGGGGTGCCGGCGCGGCGGAAACGTCCGGGGCGAGCTGGGCATGCAGCCAGACCCGGCGCAGCCACGGCCACAGCACTGCGCTGGCCACCCCGGCGACGACCACCGCGACCAGCTCGCCCGGGCCGGCGAAATACAGCTGTCCCTCGGCCCAGGCGGCCGCCGCGATGCTTGCCTGCGAGAAATTGGCCGCCAGCAGCGTGACCGCGGCCAGCCCGCCCAGGAACAGCGCCAGCGGCAGGCGCTCGGTATCGCGTACCCGCTGCAGCAGGGCCATCACCCCGGCCCCCAGGGCCAGCGCGACCGGCAGCACCGGCCAGTGCAGGACCGAGGCCAGTACGCCACCGGCGGCGGCCCACTGGCCCAGCGCCAGCGCCTGCCAGACCGAGCCGCGCAGGAACAGGCCGCTGCCCGCCAGCGCCAGCACCAGCGTGATCAGGAATCCCGCCACGAAAGGCGTCAGCAGCAGATCAGTCATGGGCGTCGAGGTAGTCCTGCAGGGGGTGGCGTTCGACGCCGAGGGCGCCCAGCAGTTCGTCGTCGTGGCTGGTCATGACCAGAGTGGCGCTCGCGGGTAGGGCGGTGATCAGTTCCACCGCGTCGGCGCGGACCTCGGCATCCAGGTGGTTGGCGGGTTCGTCCAGCAGCACCAGGTGGGGACGGCCGGTGTCGGCGCCGGCCTCCACGGGCGCCAGTACGGAGGCCAGGCGCAGGAGCTGCCACTGGCCGCCGCTGAGTTGATCCAGACGCCGGCGCAGCAGCGCCCGGATGCGAGGGTGTTCGGGCACGCGCGTACCCATGGCCCGGAACCAGTCGTGTCCGGAAAGGGGCCATGGGTACGGGCGCGGATGATCTTGGGCCAGCAGGCTGATGCGGGTGCCGGGAGCGGTGGTCAGCCGCCCCCCGTGCACCCGCGCCTGCCCCGTCAGGCACTTGAGCAGCAGCGACTTGCCGGACCCGTTGGGGCCGGTGAGCGCCCAGCGTGCCCCGCCCGGGACCGCAAGACTGAGCGGCCCGAGGACGGGGCGGTCAAAGCCCGGGCGCGCGGCCCGGGCCTCGATGACGGGGGAGTCGGACATCCGCGCAGCCTAGCGGGTGCGGAAGGTGGATGCCCAGGTTTCCATCAGCTCGAGGTAGCCGTCCAGGCCGGCGTCCTGGGGCGGATCCAGCGGTACGGCGTGGCTGTCCCAGCCGAGTTCGCGCTCGAGGAACTCGGCACCGCGCGGCGGCTGGAACTCGGCGTACAGCACGTGGCCGTCCATGCCCTCCAGCTCGCCGACCAGGCTCTGCAGGTGGCGACCGGTGGGCGGGATACCCGGTGCCGGTTCGAGGTAGCCGATGACAGTGGCGGGCAGCCATTCCTCGAGATAGTCGAGGTCTTCGTGATAGACCACGATGTTCTGGTCGGGGGCCAGTTCGCCGGCGAGGTCTTCGGCATGCTCGCGCAGCCGCTGCGCGGTCTCTTCCGCGCGTTCGCGATAGACGTCCGCATTGGCGGAGTCGAGCTCCGCGAGCCGCTCGCCCAGGGCCAGGCCGACCTCCGCCATGCGCAGGGGATCGACATTGAAATGCGGATTGCCCTCTTCATGGACGTGGCCCATGTTGGGCCCGTCCTGGGTGATGGAGCGGCGCAGATCGACCTTGCCGGCGGCATAGAAATGGCCGGGCTGCCCCTCGTTGATGGCCGGGTTGGACGCACCGCGGGTGGCGGCCGGCAGCCAGCCTTCTTCCAGCCCGGCGCCCAGTTCCAGCAGCAGGTCGGCGTTGCGCAGGGCGGCCATGAAGCTGGGCCGGGCATCCAGATAGTGGGCGTCTCGGTCGGGCGCCGCCAGGACACGCACGCGGGTTTCGTCGCCGCCGATTTCACGCGCAAGCGCTCCCAGGCTGGAGGTCGTGGCGACCACGTTGAGCTCGTCCGCGGAGGCCTGCGCGGGCAGGAACAGTGCGGTGGCGAGTGCGGCGCCGGTCAGGGCGGAGAGCCCGATGGCCGGACGTTGCTGCGGGGTCTTGCGGTTTTTCATGGGTACTCCTTGAAAAATGCAGGCTTTGCGCGAGGCCCGTGGCGGGGCCTCGCGCTCCGTGAGGGGTCGATCAGAAGCGGTGCGCGCCGTGGGCGCCCAGCGCCACGTTCACCTGGAACATGAATTCGAGGCCGCGATCGCGGTCGCCATGATCGTCGACGAAGTCGTTCTGCGTGAGCTGCGCGCGCAGGAACACCGGCTCCACCGGACGGAAGGTGACCTGGGCCGAATGGCGGTACGAGGTGTCCATCGATTCGATCGTGAAGTATTCGTCCCCGTGGTGATGGCTGCCCTCGACCGCGTCGTTGGTCAGACCGAGGGCTTCGGTCCGCAGACCGGCCTGCCAGCGGGGAGCGAAGCCGTAGATGCCCTCGACATAGAGACCGTCCTGCTTCTCGGTCAGGCTGTCCGTCCCTTCCCAGTGCATATGGGTGTGGTGGCCATGGCCGTGTTCGTGGCCGTCAAACTGGTCCAGGCTGCGGCGGACGTAGAAATATTCGCCCTTCACGTTCCAGTCGCCGTGGCCGTAGGCACGGCCGGAGTCGTACTTGTAGACCGCGTCCAGGCCGGCGAACCAGGCATCGCCTTCAAGGGCGTGGCCATGGTCACCATGGATTTCGGTCACCCCGGTCTGGGTGACATAGCCGCCGGAAACGCCGAACCGGGCGGCATGATCGGGGCCGAAATCGGGCCCGACCCTGGCGAAAGCGGTGGCGATGCGCGGCCCGCTCTTCTCCGAGACCGGGCCGTCATCGAACGCGGCGATGCCGCCGTCCTGATCCCCCTGCAGGAGCTCCACGCCCAGCTGGGTGTAGGTCTCGGTCGGCGCGACCCAGGTCCCCTGCACGCCGATTTCCTGCAGGCCGTGGTCGCCGAACAGGTATTCGTTCACCAGCGGGCGGTCGACGAAATCCCAGTCGTGGACGTGGCGGCTGTTGATGTAGCCGATATCCGACAGGAACTTGCCTGCCTTCAGCTGGAGGCCGGC
The DNA here is from genome assembly GCF_000428605.1 of Thioalkalivibrio sp. ALE19. NCBI lineage: Bacteria > Pseudomonadati > Pseudomonadota > Gammaproteobacteria > Chromatiales > Ectothiorhodospiraceae > Thioalkalivibrio > Thioalkalivibrio sp. ALE19. Next base: position 30,891 of record NZ_AUAG01000027.1, on the reverse strand, counting down.
CGGCAGGGAGCGGGTGGTCAGATAGGCCTCCTCGACCTCGATGTCGCTGTCGTCGAAGCCGATCATCAGGGTGCCGTCCAGCAGGCCGCCCAGGTCGGCCTCGAACACCAGTTCGTTGTGGCCGAGATTGAAGCCGTCGTCGAAGGAGTGGTCGTGGTCGTGATCATGGCCGTGGCCATGGTCGTGCCCGTCGTCGAATCCGGCGGGCTCGTGAACCCCTTCGCTCATCTCGTTGTAGTAGACCCCTTCCAGGATCAGCGAGATGTCCATGCCCCAGTCCGATCCCGAGTCGTCCTGGGCCTGGGCGGCGGCCAGGGCCGGCGTGGCGCAGGCCAGAACGGTCAGGCCCGTGAGGGCGTTGCGATGGTGTCGCGCGTTCAGCATGTCTTTTCTCCCCTTGTGAACACTGATTGCCTCCGTACATCGCTATTAAGACGTTATAGCGTAACGAACGAGCGCAAGAACGATATAATGTAACAATAGAGCGGTACAAGGGGCCGTCACCCCGGTGGGGGCAATGCCGGGAGGGAGAACGGGAAAAAGGAGCCGCCCGTTACAGCGGGCGGCCAAGCGTAGCGGAGGTTGGAGAGACAGGGGAGCGAAGAGGCCCCGGTCCCGGCGACACGCCAGAGTCCGACAACAATCGCGCATCTAAGTGAGAATTATATGCATCCGCGTTTGGGTGTCAACGTGGCCGATTCCAATGGCGCGGTTCATCGACCCAGCGGGGCGGCGGGTTGCCGGGGCTCAGGGCGCCGGGGCGCCCAGCCCGGCCTCGCGGAAGGCCTCGGCCCAGCGTTCAAGCTTGGCCTCGAGGCCCAGTCGGGCATTGGCCGGGCTGGTGGAGGGCAGGCGCACCGCGCTGACGCCCAGCGCCCGGGTCTCGCCGATGCGGCGGGCGCTTTCCGCGCCGTTGTGGACGATCAGCCGCAGGCCGGGGGCCTCGCGTGTCAGCCGACCGAGATCGTTGGGCTGCGGGTTGCGGATGGCGCTGTCCAGACTGCCCTCGCGTGCGCAGGTGCCGTAGATGTCCCACAGCCCGACCCCGCAGTCGAGCAGCCGGGCGTAGCGCTCCGGCCAGGGCAGTTCCGGGAACGGCGGTCCGAGGATGCGCGCCATGATCGGCCAGAACTGGTTGCGCGGATGGGCGTAATAGGCGGCCGCCTCCAGCGAGGCGACCCCGGGGAAACTGCCCAGCACCACGGCCCGGGTATCCGCGCGCAGCACGGGCTCGAACGCCCGCAACTCCGGACTGGAAAGCGGCACGGTCATCCCCGGAGCACTTCGGGCCGAAAGGTCAGGTCGACTGACAGTCGCGGCACAGGCCGTGAAGTTCCACCGTGCGGGTTTCGATGGCGAAGCCGGTCTCGGCCGCGGCGGCCTCCAGGGCATGGCTGGCGGTATCCGGGGTGTGAAATTCGATGATGCGGCCGCAGCCGTCGCAGATCATCAGCGCGGATTCGTGGCGTTCCCCGGGGTGGCTGCAGGCGACGAAGCCGTTAAGGCTCTCGATGCGGTGGATCAGGCCCTGTTCCAGCAGGAAGGCGAGGGTACGGTAGACCGTCGGCGGCTTGATGCTGCGGTCCTCGGACGACAGCGCGTGGATCAGGTCGTAGGCCTTGATCACGCCGTCGGTGCGCAGGATCTGCTCGAGGATGCGGCGGCGCTGCTCGGTCAGGCGCGCGCCGCGCCGGGTGCAGACCCGCTCGGCCTCGTTCAGGGCCTGCTGGATTGCGGCGTCGTCGGTGGTGTGCTGGCGGGTGGCCGTGGTCATGCCGCCAAGCTTAATCCATATGCACGCGCGGGGGCGAACACGGTCCGGAGCGCTTACTGCAGCAGCGACAGCGGAGGGGCCTCGGCGTCGGCGTCCTCCCAGGGGGTGCGATGATGATAGACCACGTTGTTGCGGCCGACGTGCTTGGCATCGTAGAGCGCGTTGTCCAGCCGCTTGAGCAGGGTATCGGCATTGTCGTCCCGGTGGATGACGGTAACCCCGAGGCTGACGGTCACGTGCCCCGCCCCCTCGAACGCCGTGGCGGCCACTTCGCGGCGCAGCCGCTCCGCCATCCGCCGGGCGCCGTCGGGGCCGGTCTCCGGCAGCAGCACGACGAACTCCTCGCCGCCCCAGCGGGCCAGGAAATCGGTCCGGCGCAGGGCGTCGGTCGTCCGGCGCGACAGCTCGACCAGTACGCGGTCGCCGGCGTCGTGGCCGCAGGTATCGTTGAGACGCTTGAAATGGTCGATGTCGAACAAGATCGCTCCCGCAGCGGTCCCGTAGCGCCGGGTGCGGGCGAGGGCGCGCTCCAGCTCGGCATCGAAGCGCTGGCGGTTGAACAGGCCGGTCAGGCGGTCGGTGGTGGCCTCCCGTTCCAGCTCGGCCTCCAGCCGCTTCTGTTCCGAGATGTCGTGGAACACCGCAACGTAGTATTCGAGCTGGCCGGCCTCGTTGTGCACCGCGCTGATGGTCTCCCACTGCGGATACACCGTCCCGTCGCGCCGACGGTTCCAGATCTCGCCTTCCCATTGCCCGCGGGTCTGCAGCTCCTTCCACATGCGGTGGTAGAACTCCAGGTCCTGATGACCGGACTGCAGGATGCGCGGGTTTTCGCCCAGGACCTCCTCCTCGGCGTATCCGGTAATGCGGGTAAAGGCCGGGTTGGTGCGCAGGATCCGGCCGTCGGGGCCGGTGACCAGGATCGCCTGGGCGCTGTCGAAGGCGGCGGCCATCAGGCGCAGTTCGCGCTGGCTGCGGTAGCGCTCCATGGCATAGCGCAGGGCGCGCGACAGCAGGTCGGGCTGCAGCTCGTCCTTGGGCAGGAAGTCCTGAGCCCCCAGACGGATCGCCCCGGTGCCGGTGCCGCGCTCCTGGTGGCCGGTCATGACCACCACCGGCACGCCGGCTCCCGCCTTCAGCAGCAGGCGCAGGGTATCCAGCCCCTGGGAGTCGGGCAGTCCCAGGTCGAGCAGGACCGCATCGAACGGGCGGTCCCGCAGCCGGTCCAGGGCCTCGTGCAGGCGGCCAGCGCGTTCCACCGTGTACCCCGGTTCGGCGACTTCCTCCAGCAGGTCCTCGACCAGGTCGGCGTCGGCCGGGTTGTCCTCGACCAGCAGGAGCCGATGCCGGGTCATGGGCACATCCGGGACGGGTCCGACGGGGGCAGGCCCGCGCGCGAAGGCAGGCAGACGCTGTCGATCCAGAATTCGCCCAGACACCGGATCAGCTCGAGGAACTCGTCGAAATCCACCGGCTTGGTCAGGAAGGCATTGGCCCGATGGGTGTACGAATGCACGACGTCATCCGGTGCCGAGGAGGTGGTCAGGACCACGATCGGCAGGGTCTGCAGCTGCGGATCGTTCTTGACCGCGGCCAGCACCTGACGGCCGTCCATGCGGGGCATGTTGAGATCCAGCAGCAGCAGGTCGGCCCGGGGTGCGTCGGCGTACGGACCTTCGCCGCGCAGATAGGCCATGGCCTCCACCCCGTCGCGTACCGGGCGCAGGTCGGCCGAGAATTGATGGTGCTCGAAGGCCTCCTGCAGGAGCTCGACGTCTTCCGGCGAGTCTTCGGCCAGGAGGATGGTGACGGGTTTCATCGGTTACGGTCCGGTGCTGGCAATTCTGAAGTTGACGGTAGTCTATCGATTGCCCTGTGGCCAATGCGATTGTCCCGTCGCTCCGCGCTGGAGTTCACTCGGGGACAGTCGCAGCCACTGGTTGCCGCGGGAGGGTTAAGCAGAACGTCGTGCCGTGCCCCTCGCCTTCGGACTCGGCCCGGATCTGCCCGCCGTGGCGCTCGACGATTCGCCGGGCGAGCGCCAGCCCGGCGCCGGTGCCCTCGTACTCGCCACGGCCATGCAGGCGCTGGAAGACCTGGAAGATGCGTCCGATCTGTTCCGGATCGATGCCGATGCCGTTGTCAGTGACGCGGATCTCCCAGTGATCGCCCCGGTCCGTGCAGCCCACGTGGATCTCCGGGGTGGTTTCGCGGTCGCGGTACTTGATGGCGTTGGACAGCAGGTTCTGGAACAGCCGCATCAGCTGGCCGGCATCCCCCTGCACCGTGGGCAGTGCCTCGCGGGTGATGCGGGCCCCGCTGTCGGCAATGGCGGCCTGCAGATTGTCGCAGGCATCGTCCAGCGCCCGGTCCAGCGCCACCGGCGCGAAGGCCTCGCCCATGCGCTGCACGCGGGAGTACTCCAGCAGGTCCTGGATCATCTGCCGCATGCGCGCGGCCGCGTCGGTGGCGGTGTCGATGTAGCGCCGCGCCTTGTCGTCCAGTGCCTCGGCATGGCGCCGCTCCAGCAGCCCGAGGTAACTGTTGATGATGCGCAGCGGCTCCTGCAGGTCGTGCGAGACCGCGTAGGCGAACTGCTCCAGCTCGGCATTGGAGCGTTCCAGCTCCATCTCGATGCGCTTGCGTTCGGTGATGTCGCGGATGATCGTCGAGGTCTGGGCGATCGCACCATCCGCGTCGCGATGGATCAGCACCACCTGCGACGCCGGTCGTTCGCGGCCCTCGGCGTCCAGCAGGGCGGTCTCGCCCTGCAACAGACCATGTTCCATCGCGGCCGGGAGGGCCTCCGTGCGGACGCGTTCCAGCGCCCAGGGTGGATGCACGCGCTCGATGGTGCCTTCCACGGTGTTCATCTCGCCCGGCAGCCCGGCGCGGTTCCAGCCGGTCTCGGGGTCCCAGTGGTCGGCGAGCTCGGGCTCCGGCAGGCCCATCAGCCGGCGACCGGCGGCGTTGAGATAGAGCATCGCCCCGTCCGGGCCGTGCATCGACACCACGTCCGGGGTGCTGTCGAGGATCGAGACCAGACGCCGCAGGCTGTCCTCCAGCTGACGCTGTTCGGTGATGTCCTGCACCGTCCCCAGCATGCGGATTGCCCGGCCGTTGTCGTGGAACTCGGTGTGGCCGCGCTCGCGCACGGTACGGACCTCGCCGTCCGGCTGCACCACGCGGTGCACGATGTCGTAGGGCTCGCCGGCGAACGAGGCCTCCAGCGCCGCCTGCACCGCCGTTCGGTCATGCGGGTGGACCGCCTCCATGAAGGTCTCGTGGGTCACCCGGCCTTCTTCCGGCCGGCGGCCGAAGATGCGGTAGATCTCGTCCGACCAGCGGATCTCGTTCACGCGGAAATCCGAGACCCAGCTGCCCATGCGCGCGATCCGCTGCGCCTGGTTGAGCTCCGCCTCCCGTTGACGCAGCGCCTGCTCGGTGGCCACGCGCTCGGAGATGTCGCGGATGATGGTCGAATAGCGGCGCACCGCGCCGGTTTCGTCGAAATGCGCGACCACGGTCTGTGACACCGGCAGCTCGCGGCCGTCGCCGGCCAGTATGGCCATCTCCCCCTGCCATATGCCGTTGTGGCGTGCCTCGGGCAGGGCCTCTTCCTGCAGGCGGCGCCGGGCCCACTCGGGATGGAGACCGCCGACATCGTGGAGGCTCGCCTCGGCCGAGTCTGCGAACCCCATGGCACGGTTGAACGAAGGGTTCTGATACAGGATGCGGCCATCGGGGTCGGCCATGCCGATGAAATCGGGCGCGGCTTCCAGGATCTGCAGCAGCTCCCGTTGTTCGCGTTCGGCCCGATGGTGTTCGGTGACATCGTGGATGATGGAGTGCAGATAGCGCTTGCCGCGCAGCCACACCGGGCCGGAATAGACCTCCACGTCGCGGATCTCACCGCTCGCGACGCGGTGGCGAAAGCGGAAGTACAGCCGCTCCTCCTCAGCGGCCCGTTCCATCTCGGTCCGCACCTCCTCCGCGGAGAGGGTGTTGATCGCCTGGATGGGGCGGTTTTTCAGCTCTTCGATCGACCAGCCGTAGAAGGTCTCGGCGGCGGGATTGGCGTCGACGATGCGGCCGTCGTCCGGGTCGATCAGCAGCTTGACCGCGACATTGTTGGTGAACGTCTGCTGGTAGAAATGTTCGAGTTCGTCGCGCTCGGCCTCGCTGGCCTTGCGTGCGTCGATGTCGGTGGCGGTCAGGGCCAGGCGCGCGGCGCCATCGTCGGCGTCGGGCAGGCGGCTCAGCGCCAGTTCCACCCACAGCGGCGGGCCCTGCCGGGGGAGCAGGCGGCATTCGTCGCGCCACTCGCCGGTGTCGCCGTGAACGACCGAATGGATCGCGGCTGCCACCCGGTCGGCCTCGGCGGAGGCCAACCACACCGTCAGCGTCTGCCCGACGAGGACGTCCGCTTCCCGGTCCAGCAGCCCGGACAGGCGCCGGTTGGCGGCGCGCAGACACCCGTCGGCGTCCACCACGGCCATGCCGACCGGGGCGTGTTCGAAGAAGGCGGAATGCGTGTTCTCGGGATCCATGGCGTGTTGCCCGCCGAAGATCGGGCGGCGGTCGGGAGACAGGGCCGCCAATTCTGCCACGCAGCGTCTGCCCGCACGAGGCGGGGGCAGCGTCAGTCGGCGTGGCGTTCGTGCGGTACGGCGCCGAAGCCGGCGGGGCGGCAGCCGAAACGGGCGGCGGCCCAGGCCGCACGTGCCGCCTGGGGTTCTTCGGCGGTCTTGCGAATGTGCTCGTCGACCGCGCGCAGGCGGGGGCGAAGGCCTTCGCCATTGGCGATCTGGATCGCCAGCCCCGGCCGCGCGTTGAGCTCCAGAATCAGCGGGCCGTGGCGGCGGTCGATGACCACGTCGACGCCCAGATAGCCGAGGCCGCTGAGTTCGTAGCAGCCCGCGGCGAGTTCCATGAGTTTGTCCCACCCCGGGATCGCCAGGTCCACCAGGCTGGCCTCGGTGTCCGGGTGGACCCATACGGGCTGGTTGTGCTGCACGCCGCCCAGGGTGTGTCCGCTTGCGAGGTCGATGCCGGTGCCCACCGCCCCCTGGTGGAGGTTGGCCTTGCCGTCCGATTCCTGCGTCGGCAGGCGCAGCATGGCCATTACCGGGTATCCGCGATAGACCACCGTGCGGATGTCCGGAACGCCGGTATGGGTCACCTCGGCGAAGACCTCGGAGAACTCCACGCGTTCCTCGATCAGTGCCACGTCCGGACGCCCGCCGAGGCTGTACATCCCGGACAGGATCCCGGACACATGGTCCTGCAGCTCGCTGATCTCGAGCATGCGCCCGCCGGCCCGGCGGAGCCGCTCACCGCGCCAGCCGGAGATCACCATGATCCCGTCGCCGGCCGCGCCATGGGCCGGTTTGATGACGAAACCGTTCGCGTATTCGCGCAGTTGCCGTTCCAGGCCGCGCAGCTGGTGGTGACTGTGAATGACACCGATGAGCTCCGGCACGGCCAGGCCGGCGGCGCTGGCCAGCTGCTTGGTCATCCGCTTGTCGTCCACGCGCGGATAGTGGCGCCGTGCGTTGTATTCGGCGATGTACAGGCCGTTGCGCGCATTCATGCCGAGGATGCCCTGTCGGCGCAGGGTCGACGGGCGCACGAAACGGGGCCACCAGCCGCCCATCAGTCGGGTTTCCTCAGGGCGTCCTGCATCTTCCCGAAGCGGAACAGCTCGGTCACGCGGTAGCCGGTGTAACGCCCGAGCAGCAGGGTCACGGCGAGGATGACCAGCAGGAGTTCGGGGAACACGAACAGCAGGTGCTCGAGCTGGCGACTGGCCATCAGGCCATAGGCCGCGGCCGCCACGATCAGGCTGCCGACCCCCTGGGAGATCGCGTCCGCCGGGCCGTGTTCCTCCCACACCACCGACATGCGCTCGATAGTTATGGCCAGGATCACCATCGGGAACAGCGACAGGGCCAGCGCGCGTTCCAGTCCCAGGTGGTGGGCCAGGATCGAGAGCGCCAGCATCAGCATGATCACCACGCTGACCACGGCGGCCAGGCGGGGTACCAGCAGGAGCCGCAGGTGTTCCAGGTAGAAACGCACCGCCAGTCCGAGCGAGACGATCAGGGTGAACAGGATGACTCCGGCCAGCAGCTGGGTCTCGCGAAAGGACAGGGCGATCAGCACCGGCATGAACGTGCCGAAGGTCTGGATGCCGATCACGTTGCGCAGCAGCACGATGATCATCGCTCCCAGGGGGACCATCAGCAGCACGCGATAGGTGTTCTGCGTGCCCAGCGGCAGTTCCAGCGGCGAGAAATCGAGGATGCGGGTGTCCAGGGTCTCCCCCAGACGCTGAGCGGTGCCCAGCGCGTCCTGCACGCTGCGGGTCACCGCGAAGCGCAGTTCTTCTCCGGTGCCGTTACGGACCTCGAGGATCGGCGCGTCGCCATGGCTCCAGACCACCACGTCGTCGGGGTAGTCGATGTTGCCGTTCAGCGGATGCACCGGAACCCAGCGTTCGGTGTTGTGCACCTCCAGCCAGGTCTCCGGCTCGATATTGCGATGCCCGTCGCGCAGCGGGATGACCGTGACCGCGCGGGCGGGGATGCGGGCGACGGAGAGCAGGTCGATCAGGGTCTGCGTGCGCAGTTCGCGGTTGCCGTCATCCATCACGAACAGCGACGCGTTGCCGTCCGCTCCCGCGCCTCCCAGGTCCCGGACCAGCACCGTGGCAAAGCTCTGGATGCCGGAGGAGCGTTCGCGCACGCTCTGGATCAGGGCTTCGGCGGCCGAATCGAAGGGTTCGTCCCATTCGCGGGGCGCCACCGGTCCGGGGTACTCCGCATGGGGGCCGGCGCTGGCGTCGCGATAGAGCGTGGTGCGGTAATAGAGCGTCTGCTCTCCGCGCGGGTCGCGCGAGGTCCACTGCGCGACGCGGTCATCCGTGCCGTGCGAGGTGGTCAGGCCGTAGCCCCGGGATATGAAGTTCTCGTCCAGCCGGGCGAAGTTCGGGAGCCGTTCGGGGATGCGCAGCCGGACTTCGGCCGCCCCGCCGGTTGGCTGGAAGCGGATGCGCGATTCCACCACCCAGGTGTCGGCCGTCGCACCCGGCTGCAGGGGCATGTCGAGCAGGGTGGCCTTGTAGAGAAAGATGCCGAACCCCGCCCCCAGCAGGAGCAGGATCAGCAGGGGCAGATGGAACCGTTTCATTCGACGGCGTCAGTGCTGTCTTCGTCCGTCGGGCAGTCCGGTGGCAGCAGGTGTTCGTTGCCGGAGTCCACCAGGATGTGCCCGGCCATGTGGCTGCGGCCCACCAGCAGCTGGTAGGTGAGTTCCGTGCGGTCCACCAGGGTGGTGTCGGCTTCGATCTTCCGGTCGCCGAGGCACAGTTCGAGGCGCACGACGTGCCGTTCATCGAGTTCGCCGCTATGCTGACGGATGCGGGCACTGCGCTCGATCGGGCGTTCCAGGGTGATGCGTGCGTCCGCGTCCTCCGGATCGACGATCTCGAAACGGATCCACTTCTCGTCATCGCGCTCGAAGGTTTCCTGCTGAAGCGCGTTGAGGGACGAAGACGTGGCGCCGGTATCCAGGCGCGCTTCCAGGGTGATGTCCTCCTGGAGGATGCCGGCGTTCTCGACCGTGCCGAGGATGGTCAGGGAAGAGGGCGTTCCGGCGGTCGCGGGGAGCCACGCCACGGGCGCTAGCAGGGCCACAAAAACCGTGGCCGTTTTGAGTACACTGATGGGCAGGTGCATACCGTCCGCAAGGGTGCAGGGAAGAGTCCTCGAGGATACGGCATGTCCGCCTGCGCCGCCCCGACCCGATTCACACAATCAAGGAGCCGGCCATGAGCTGGGTGATCGACCTCGCCGACCTGACCATGAACGATGTTGCCGAGACCGGTGGCAAGAATGCCTCTCTGGGCGAGTTGCTGGGGCAGCTGGGGGCCGCCGGGGTGCGGGTGCCGGGCGGTTTCGCCACCACTGCCTCGGCGTTTCGCACGTTCCTGGCGCGCGACGGGCTGGATGCCCGTATCAAGGAGCGGCTGGCCGGGCTGGACATCAACGACATCGAGGCCCTGCGCGACGCCGGGCGCGAGGTGCGCGGCTGGATCGAGGCCGCTCCGCTGCCGCAGGAGCTGGAAGACGCGATCCGCGAGCATTACGCGAAGCTGGGCGAGGACGTGCCGGTGGCGGTGCGCTCGTCGGCCACCGCCGAGGACCTGCCCGAGGCCTCGTTCGCCGGACAGCAGGAGACCTTCCTCAACGTGCGCGGCATCGATGCCTTGCTGCAGCGGGTGCGCGAGTGCTTTGCCAGCCTGTACAACGACCGTGCCATCGCCTACCGCGTACACAACGGCTTTGCCCACGACGAGGTGGCGCTGTCCGCCGGGGTGCAGCGCATGGTGCGCTCGGACATCGGCGCCTCCGGGGTCATCTTTACCCTCGACACCGAAACCGGCTTCCGTGACGCGGTGTTCATCACCGGCGCCTGGGGGCTGGGCGAGACCGTGGTGCAGGGCTCGGTGAACCCCGACGAATATCAGGTGTACAAGCCGGCGCTGGCGGCCGGCAAGCGCGCGGTGATAGGCCGCACGCTGGGCACCAAGGCGATCCGCATGGTGCTCACCGAGGACGGCACGCAGACCGAGGATACTCCGGAAGAACTGCGCCGGCGTTTCTGCCTGTCGGATGCCGACGCCGAGCAGCTGGGCCGTTTCGCGGTGGCGATCGAGCAGCACTACGGCCGGCCGATGGACATCGAGTGGGCGCAGGACGGCGAGACCGGCGAGCTGTTCATCGTGCAGGCGCGCCCGGAGACGGTGGAGAGCCGGGTGGAGGTCGGCGGTGGCGAGACCTACCGGCTGGGCGAGCACGACGTCGAGCCGCTGGTGACCGGGCGCGCGATCGGCTCGCGGATCGGCAGCGGCGTGGTGCGGGTGCTGGAGTCGCCCGACGAGATGCACCGCATGGAAGAGGGCGACATCCTGGTGGCGGACATGACCGATCCCGACTGGGAGCCGATCATGAAACGCGCCGCGGCCATCGTGACCAACCGCGGCGGGCGCACCTGCCATGCCGCGATCATCGCGCGCGAGATGGGCGTGCCGGCGGTGGTCGGCTGCGGCGATGCCACCGAGAAGCTGAGCGACGGCTTCGAGGCCACGGTGTCCTGCGCCGAGGGCGACGACGGCTACGTGTACCCGGGGTACATCCCCTTCGAGGTGGAGCAGGCCAGCCCGGAGGAGCTGCCGGAGCTGCCGCTCAAGCTGATGCTCAACGTCGCCAACCCCGGGCGCGCCTACGCCTTCTCGCAGCTGCCGCATGCGGGCATCGGTCTGGCGCGGCTGGAGTTCATCATCAACGGCACCATCGGCGTGCATCCGCTGGCGCTGCTGGACTATGCCGAGGATCCGCAGCGCCTCGAGCCGGCGGTGCGCGAGCGGATCGCCGAGCGCCTGCACGGCTTCGATGACGGCCCGCGCGAGTTCTTCGTGCGCAAGCTGTCGGAAGGGCTGGCGACCCTGGCGGCGGCCTTCGCGCCGGAGCCGGTGATCGTGCGGCTGTCGGACTTCAAGTCGAACGAATACGCGCATCTGATCGGCGGGAGCGGCTACGAGCCGGAGGAGGAGAACCCGATGCTGGGGTTCCGCGGGGCCTCGCGCTACCGCGCGTCGGTGTTCCGCCCGGCGTTCGCGATGGAATGCGAGGCGCTGCGCCGGGTGCGTGACGAGATGGGCCTGGACAACGTGCAGATCATGGTGCCGTTCGTGCGCACCCTGAAGGAGGCCGACGACGTCCTGCAGGTGCTGGAGGAGGAAGGCCTGAAGCGCGGCGAGAACGGCCTGAAGGTCGTGATGATGTGCGAAATCCCGTCCAACGCCCTGCTGGCGGATGCCTTCCTCGAGCGTTTCGACGGGTTCTCCATCGGCTCCAACGACCTGACCCAGCTGACGCTGGGCGTGGACCGCGACTCCGGGCTGGTGGCGGACTCCTTTGACGAGCGCGACGAGGCCGTGAAGCAGCTGCTGGCGCTGGCCATCCAGGCGGCGCGGCGCAAGGACAAGTACGTGGGGATCTGCGGCCAGGCGCCGTCGGACTACCCCGAGCTGGCCGGCTGGCTGATGGAACAGGGTATCGACTCGCTGTCGCTCAACCCGGATGCGCTGATCTCCACCTGGAAGAGCCTGGCGCAGCTGCGTCAGGCGGGCGGCGGGGGCTGAACGATGGGCGCCGGCGATCCGGCTGCTTCGGGCGAACCGCGCTGCCCGCAGGTCTATCTGGTCTCCGACGGCACCGGCATCACCGCGGAAACCCTGGCGCGCTCGCTGTTCACCCAGTTCCCGGCGCTGGCGCCGGACTGGCACCGTCTTCCGTTCGTGCAGTCACCCGGGCGTCTGTCGTCGGCGTTCGCGCGCATCGAGCAGGGGCCGCAACCGGCGCTGGTGGTGGCGACCCTGGCCGATGGGCAGCTGCGGGCGCAGCTGGAGAACTGCCCGGTGCCGGTGATCGACGTGCTCGGGGAACACCTGGGACGCCTGGAGGCGATCCTGGGGACACAGGCCGAGGCGGTTCCGGGGCGGGCCCACGGGCGCGGCGATGCCGAGCGTTACGATCGCCGGATCGATGCCCTCAACTACACCCTGGCACACGACGACGGCCTGGCCAGTACCGATCTGGCGGTGGCCGACGTGGTGCTGCTGGGGGCCTCGCGCTCGGGCAAGACCCCCACCAGCCTGTATCTGGCGATGCACTACGGCCTGTTCGCGGCCAATTATCCGCTGGTGCCGGAAGACCTGGATCATGGCGGGACGCCGCACATGCCGCAGCCCCTGCGCGGGCTGGAGGGGCGCATGGTCGGGCTGACCATTCATCCGCAGCGTCTGGCACAGATCCGCGAGGCGCGGCGCCCGGGCAGCCGCTACGCCAGCCTGGAGCAGTGCCGCTCCGAGACCCGGGCGATCGCGACCTTTCTGGAGGTCTGGGAGATCCCGCAGCTCGACGTGACCGAACGCTCGATCGAGGAGATCGCCACCCGGGTGCGCGACCTGCTGGACCCGCAGGCGCGCTGAGCGCGCGTTACGCGGCGTCGGGCAGTCCGAGGCGGGCGAGCCAGTCGGCGGGGTCGCCGTTGCAGACCAGGAATTCCGGGTTCAGCAGGCTGTCGCGGGTGTTGTAGCGCAACTCGTTGCCGTCCAGATCGGTGACGCGGCCGCCGGCCGCGCGCACCACCGCGTGGGCGGCGGCGGTATCCCATTCCGAGGTCGGTCCCAGACGCGGGTAGATGTCGGCGCTGCCCTCGGCCACCAGGCACAGCTTCATGGAACTGCCGAGGCTGACCAGTTCGTGCGGTCCGAGCCGTTCCAGCACCGCGTTCAGACGTTCGGCGCCGTGCGAGCGGCTGCCGGCCACCCGGACCGTTTCTTCCGGAGAGCGTGGCGTGGACACGTGGATGGACGTGCGCGGCCCGTCGGCGTCACGGCGAAAGGCCTCGCCGTCGATCTGCCCGGCGTACAGGCGCTGCAGCACCGGGCACCAGACCACGCCCAGCACCGGTTCATGGTTGTGGATGAGCGCGATGTTGACGGTGAACTCGCCGCTGCGCTTCACGAACTCGCGGGTGCCGTCCAGCGGGTCGATCAGCCAGTAGGTGTCCCAGTCCTGGCGGGTGGCGAACGGGATGTCCTGGCCTTCCTCCGACAGCACCGGCCACTGCGGGGCGATCTCGCGCAGTCCGTCGCTGATCACACGGTGGGCGGCCAGATCGGCCTCGGTCAGCGGCGAGCGGTCGTCCTTCTCGGTGACGGCAAAGCGGGTCTCGTAGATCTCGAGGATCGCGCGGCCGGCGTCCTCGGCCACGGTGCCGACCTCGTTGAGCAGGGCGGACAGGGCCGCGCCTTCGGGTACGGCGGCGGATGCATTGTCGGTCAAGATTGTTTCCTTAAGTGTTCGCGGATCATGTACAGGGCGGCGATGGAGCGGGCCTCGGTGCAGTCTTCGCGCTGCACCAGTTCCTCCAGGGCTTCCAGGGGCCAGGGCACCACCTCGATGGTCTCGGGTTCGTCACCCTCGGCGCGCTGCTCGTAGAGGTCCTCGGCCAGGACCAGATGGGTCTGATGGCTCATGTAGCCGGGGGCCACGGTCAGGCTGCCCATCGCCGTCAGGCGACGGCCGGCATAACCGACCTCCTCCATGATCTCGCGGTTGGCCGCGGCGATGATCTCCTCCCCGCGCTCCATGCGCCCCTTGGGCAGGCCGAGTTCGTAGCGGTGGGTGCCGGCGGCGTATTCGCGGATCAGGAGGACATGGCCATCGTCGCGTACCGGGGCGATGATCACGGCCCCGTTGCCGCGGCTGACCAGGCGTTCGAAACAGGCGTGGGCCCCGTTGCTGAATTCCAGGTCCAGCTCCTCCACTTCGAACAGGCGGCTTCGGGCCACCGTGCGGCGTTCGTGGACGGCGGGCTTGTCGCGGCTCATTGCGGGTCCATCGGTCGGGGCGTCCGGGAGCAGACAGGCTGCTCCCGGACGCGGGTCACTCGTCGCGGCTCAGCCGGATCCGGGTCTCCAGCTCGCCCTCGAAGGTGGTGTCCAGGATCATGCCGTGCTCGAAACCCCGGACGTCCACGCCGGGCTGCCGTTCGGGGATCGTGTCTTCCAGCGACAGGTCCAGATCCCCCCAGGACAGCGTGAGCGTCACGCGCATGGGGAAGTAGCCGTCCAGGAAGCGGCGCATGAACGGCCCGTTCTCCAGCACGTATTCGCCGTTGCCCCGGTTCTCGACCACGCGCATCTCGGCTTCGACGCACAGCTCCGAGGCCTCGGTGACGCCAATGACGACGACCCGGTCGTCCTCGGCCCAGGCATCTTCGACCTCGTCGGCGCTGGCCACCCGCAGGCCCCGGATGTTCGGCTCATTGTACACGATGGACATACGGCTGATCTCGGCCAGGCCACTATGGCACTGGCGCAGCCGCACCCATCCGTCGTTCAGGCTGTCTTCGTCGAGGGTCAGGTGGTTGTCGTGGTGATGCAGCGGTGTGTCGCGCTCTGCCGGCGGCTCGGCGTAGATCCGGAGTTCCGGGCTGGTGGTCTGGGCGTCCTCGGGATCCACCTGACCGGGGCCCGGGGGACCGTCCTCCCACAGGCTGTCGTCCTCCAGCGGGTCGTAGTCCGGGTCATCCGGGTCCATGGCCATGGCGGGTGCCGTCGCCAGGGCGCCGCCCAGGGCCAGGATCAGCCCCGTCGCAATCGCGCCGGGTCCGCGTGCGGTTCGTGTTTCGGTTATTCTGTGCATCGTCAATCCCGTCGTTGCTTTCCCACATCCCATGGACTCGCAGACCCGCGCGAAAAATCCCGAGACGCCCGCCGCGCCGGTGGACTGGTCGCGGGTGGATACCGTGCTGTTCGACATGGACGGCACGCTGCTGGACCTGCACTTCGACAACCGGTTCTGGGGGGAGCTGATCCCGCAGGAATACATGCGCTGCCAGCCCGATGACCCGGAATGCGCGCGCCGGCGGCTGGAAGACGAGATGCAGCGGGTGCGCGGGCGGCTGGAGTGGTATTGCGTCGACCACTGGACGCGTTTCACCGGTCTCGATGTGCTCGCGCTCAAGCGCGAACTGGCCCATCACGTGGCGATCAAGCCGCACGCCGTCGAGGTCCTGGACCGGATCGCGGCCAGCGGGCGCGAGCGCGTGCTGGTGACCAACGCGCATCCCGAGGTGTATGCCTTCAAGCACCGCCTGACCGGGATCGGGGACCATCTCGACCGCATTGTCTCCGCCCATGACCTGTTCTGTGCCAAGGAGGACGCGACCTTCTGGGAGCGCCTGCACGGCGTGGCCCCGCATGATCCGGCGCGCACCCTGCTGGTGGACGACAACCTGCATGCCCTCGCCAGCGCGCACCGGGCGGGTATCGCCCAGCTGCGCGGCATGCGCTACCCGGACGAGCGCGGCACCCCGATGGCGAGCGATGACCGGGTGCTGCTGGCGGACCTGTCGGATCTGCTGGACGGGCTCACTTGACCGGCGTGGGCATGTTCCGGATCCGGTCCAGACGGATGTGCACGGTCTCGCCCTCGCAGGTGCCTTCCAGCCAGTGATGCCCGTGGTCGTCCGCGGTGACCTCGCACGGGGTGACCCGGCCCATCCAGGCGCGCCCGGCATCGGGGCCGTCATCGGGGCCGGCCCAGTGCAGCTGCAGGGTTTCGCCGGTCAGGATGGCGATTTCCAGGCGTTCGAGGATGTGGCGCGGGGTTTCTTCGGTCATGGTGTCTGCGGTCCGGGTGGCTGGCGGTAGTCGGTCGGGTCGGGGACGTCGGCCGCGGCGAAGGCGGCCTGGCGGGCGTGGCACTGGGGGCAGCGGCCGCAATGGCGTTCCTGACCCAGCAGGCAGCTCCAGGTCAGGCGCCATGGCACTCCGTCCTGTGCGCCCCGACGGATGATATCGGCCTTGCCGAGTTCCTGCAGCGGGGCGGCCACCGACAGGCCGGGAACCAGCCGGGCGGCCAGCGAGCCGAAGTCCTGCAGGAAGGCCGCGCCGCTGCCCGGGCCGTGCCCGGCGTCCTCGCGGTTGAGCGCGAGCAGGATCCGTCCGGCACCGTGGTGCTGGGCCAGATTGACCGCGAGCGCCAGGATCAGCAGATTGCGCTGCGGCAGCGGGACATGCCCGACCCAGTCGGAACGCCGGGTGAACGCCTCGCGCAGGGCCCCGGTTTCCACGGTTTCCAGGCGCACGCCCTCGGCTTCGGCCAGGGCGCGGACCGCGGCCCGCTCACGCGCGGCATTGCGCTGGCCATAGTCGGCCCAGGCGGCGATGACGGGGCGGTTTTCGGCGCACCATCGGCGCAGCAGGGCGGCGCTTTCGACGCCGCCGGAGAGCAGGAGCAGGTCGGGTTCCGGGTTCATGGCTACAAATTATGCGCCGCGCGGGAACGTCGCCAGAGACCGGGACGGGGACGGGGTGGGAGCCGCGGAACCCGGGGGCATGGTCGTGGCCTCATTGATGGGACTTCACCGGGAGCAGACAGACGATGATTGAGCAGTTGCGGGCGCGCTGGCAGCAGCTGATGCGCGCCGAACGCAGTGACAGCGAGACCGGCGACGAACAGGAGCGCCTGCAGCGGGCCGCGGCCGCGCTGATGATGGAGGTGTGCCGTGCCGACTTCCAGCTGGTGGATGCGGAGCTGGAGACCGTGCGCGCCAACCTGATCGAGATGTTCGGACTGGACGACGAGGCGGCCGATGCCCTGCTGGACATCGCACGGGAAAAGAGCGATGCGCTGGTCTCCCTGCATCCGGTGGTGCGCGAGGTGAACGCTGCCTTCGATGCCGACCAGAAGGCGGCGATCATGAAAGGCCTGTGGCGCTCGGCGCTGGCCAACGACGAGCTGCACAAGCGCCAGGAGGCGGTGATCCGGCGGCTGGCGGACCTGCTGTACGTGCCGCATGCCACCTTCATCCGCACCAAGCTGGCGGTGCTGGAGGAGCGCGGCGAGGCACCGGAAGAACAGGGCGGCCGGGAATGACGGTCGCACGACATCATGGCTGATCCGGGTACGCTGCTGGCGGCCGCCGCGGTGGGCATCCTCGGCGGGGTGCACTGCCTCGGGATGTGCGGCGGGATCGTGGGGGCCATTTCCATGGGGCATGCCGGGCGCCGTGGCCCGGTGTGGCCGCTGCTGCTGGGTTACAACATCGGCCGCATGACCAGTTATGTCATCGCCGGGGCGCTGGCGGGCTGGCTGGGTGCCACGCTGCTCGGGGGGCTGCCCGCGGGGCAGACCATCCTGCAGGTGGTGGCCGCGATCTTCCTGATCCTGCTGGGACTCTACATCGCCGGGTGGTGGCCGGTGCTGGCGCGGCTGGAGCAGGTGGGCGGCGTGCTGTGGCGGCGCATCGAGCCGCTGGGCCGGCGCTTTCTGCCGGTGCGCAATCCGGGGCAGGCGCTGGTGGTTGGCGGGTTGTGGGGCTGGCTGCCCTGCGGTCTGGTCTACAGCGTGCTGGCCTGGTCGCTGAGCGCCGGCGGCGCGCTGGAGGGTGCGGCGCTGATGGCGGCGTTCGCGCTGGGGACGCTGCCCAACCTGCTGCTGATGGGGGTGTTCGCGGCGAAGCTGGCGGGTTTCGTGCGTCGGCCCTGGGTGCGCCGGGTCGCGGGAGCGGCCATCGCCCTGTACGGGGTCGGGATGCTGGTGGTTCTGCTGGTCTAGAACGGCCCGGAGCGGCGGTGCAGCCCCGCCCCGGGCACGGACTTCAGTCGACGTAGAACTTCTGCTCGAACTCGATCGGCAGGACCTCGTCCGACCCCGCGGGCGTGATCTCCAGATTGAAGGTCATTTCTTCGCCCGCGCGCACCGTCATTTCCGAGAGGTGGTAGATCGCGTCGCCGTCCTCGATCTCGCGAAAGCGCAGGCTGCGCGACTGCTGATTCATGTTGACCGCGTTGCCGCTGACATCGGCGGAAACGGCCTGCAGACCGTCATCGGTGCGTTCCATGACGGTGACGTTGATCATTGCACGGTTGCTGCTGCGACGGACGTCATAGGCACGCGCAACTTCGGGCGACAGGAAGGTGGTGTTGATGACGTTGTAATAGACCACGTGATCGTCGAACCCGGTCTCGTTCGCGTTCGCCACCGAACTGCCGAGGGCGAGGGCGGCCACGATCGAGACGACGCCACCGAGAACACGCTGCACTCTTGTCATATCGGACTCCTCATTCGCTTGAACCATGCCCCGGGATCCATACCGGAGCCGGGCGGCGGGTTCCGCCCCTGATTTCGAGTCTAGTCCTTCTGGCACTATTTGCGCAGCCGGGTCTCAGAAGATCCCGCGCACGATGATGGTCAGGATATACAGCCCGACCAGGGCAATCATCGGCGAGAAGTCGATGGCCCCGGTGGACGGGAGCATGCGCCGCAGCGGGCCCAGGATCGGGCGGTTCACGTCGGCCGCCAGCCGCGCGATGGGGTTGTAGCCGCCCCCGCCGCCGGCCTGTACCCAGCTCATCACGACTTCGACGATCAGGGCGATGATGAACACCCAGATCGCGGTGATCAGGAGTTCGCGGACAGCCACCAGCAGCAGGACCACCGGGTCGGCTTCCATGCCCAGTACGGCGACGCGCAGCCACAGTTCCAGGAATTTGAGGACGACCATCAGCACGATGGCTGCCGTGTCGACGCGCCCGATGGAGGGGATGATCGGCCGCAGCAGGTTCAGCGGCGGCGTGGTCAGCATCAGGATGGTCTGCGAGATCGGGTTGCGGTAGTCGGCCCGCACCAGCCCGAAGATGACCCGCAGCATCAGCAGGATGATGGCGATGCCGAAGGCAACGCCGATGAGGAAGTTGAGGATCTCCTGGCCGGTGGTCATGGCTCCGGGGTTCATGCTGGCTCCTGGCGGTCTGCGCGGCGCGAATGAAGACGCGTATTTTCCTCCAGGGTTGTCGGGAAGCCAAGGGACATGGCCGGGGCGATCCCGTCAGCCCCGGCCGAGTTCCTCGCTGCGCGCCGCCGCCGCCTGCATGGCACGCTTCATGAGGCCGCGCAGATCGCCTTGCTCGAGCGCGTTGACGGCCTGTTCGGTGGTGCCCCCGGGCGAGGTGACGCGCCGGCGCAGCTCCGCGGCATCCTCGGGGCTGTTGGCCGCCAGCCGGGTGGCCCCGGCCAGGGTGCCCAGGGTCAGTTCGCGCGCCGTCTCCGCCGGCAGCCCCAGTTCTTCGGCGGCGGCCTGCATGGCCTCGATGATCAGGAAGACATAGGCCGGACCGCTGCCGGAAGTCGCGGTCACGGCGTGCATCAGTTCTTCGTCTTCCACCCACAGGGCGCGGCCGACGGCCTCCATCAGGGCCGTTGCAGCCCGGCGGTCTTCCTCGCCCACGCCGGGCCCGGCGAACAGGCCGGTGACACCGGCGCCCACCAGCGCGGGCGTGTTGGGCATGGCCCGTACGATGCGCGCCTGCGGTCCCAGCCATTCGCCCAGCCGGGCGGTGGTGACCCCGGCGGCCACGGAGACCACCAGCGGGTCGCCGCTGGCTACTGCGTCGCGCAGCGTCGGCGCGACCTCGGGCAGGGTCTGCGGCTTGACCGCCAGCACCAGGATGGCGCTGTCGCCGGCGAGTTCTTCCGCCGCGCCGGCCCCCAGCCCGGGAAAACGCTGCTGCAGGGCGTCGATGCGCTCGGGACGGCTGTCGGCGATGGCCAGGCTGGACGGTTCACGGCCGCTGTCGACCAGCCCCTGGATCAGGGCCTCGCCCATATTGCCGGCACCGATGAAGGCGACTGCGCGGGAATGCGTGGACATGCGGGCTCCGGGCTCGGGTGGTGGATTCAGGCGGGTGGTGTCGGGCGCGGGCCGAACAGGTCGGTACCGATGCGGACCAGAGTGGCCCCCTCGAGGATGGCGGCCTCCAGGTCGCCCGACATCCCCATGGACAGGGTATCGAGTTCGTGGCCGCGACGGCAGAGGTCGTCGCGCAATTCGCGCAGGCGGGCGAACGGGATGCGCTGGCGTTCCGGGTCGGTTTCGGCCGCCGGCAGGGTCATCAGGCCGCGCAGATGCAGGTGCGGCAGGGCGGCGATCGCGTCCGCCAGCGCCGCGAGTGCGTCCGGCTCCACGCCCGCCTTCTGCGGTTCGCCGGAGACATTGACCTGGATGCAGACCTGCAGTGGACCAAGGTGTTCGGGACGCTGCTCGCTCAGGCGTCGCGCGATCTTCTCGCGTTCCAGGGTGTGGACCCAGGCCGCGCGTTCGGCCACCGCGCGGGTCTTGTTGCTCTGCAGCGGGCCGATGAAGTGCCATTCGATCCCGGCCGGTTCCGGGGGAGCCTCCAGGGCGTCGTGCTTGTCGATGAGCTCCTGCACGTAGTTCTCCCCGAAAGCGGTCTGGCCGAGGCGGTGCAGGGCCCGGATTTCCGCGACATCGCGGGTCTTGGAGACCGCCAGCAGGCGGACGGAATCCCGCGGACGGCCGGCACGGTGGCAGGCCTGCGTGATGCGGGCGTGAACTCGTTCGAGGGCGGCTTCTGGCGTGCTCATTGGCCTATGATATAGTCCTGAAGACATGATCAGAAGTGGTGTCTTTATCGGCGCCATCCACGGTCGCCACGGACGGAGCGCGCGGCGGCCCGGAACAACGGGGGATTGAATGGATATCACGCAGCTGCTGGCGTTTTCGGTCAAGAACGGGGCCTCGGACCTGCACATCTCCGCGGGCATGCCTCCGATGGTGCGCATCGATGGCGACATGCGCCGGGTGAATGTCCCGGTGATGGAGCACAAGGAAGTGCAGGGCCTGATCTACGACATCATGAACGACCGTCAGCGCAAGGACTACGAAGAGTTCCTGGAGACGGACTTCTCGTTCGAGGTGTCGGGGCTGGCGCGCTTCCGTGTCAACGCCTTCAATCAGGACCGCGGCGCGGCGGCGGTGTTCCGGACCATCCCCTCCAAGGTCCTGACTCTGGAAGACCTGGCCACGCCGAAGATCTTCGAGGACATCGCCAACTACCCGCGCGGGCTGGTGCTGGTGACCGGCCCCACCGGTTCGGGGAAATCGACCACCCTGGCGGCGATGGTCAACCACCGCAACGAGAACGACTACGGGCACATCCTCACCATCGAGGACCCGATCGAATTCGTGCACGAGTCGAAGAAATCGCTGATGAACCAGCGCGAGGTGCATCGCGATACCCACGGCTTCTCCGAGGCCCTGCGCTCGGCCCTGCGCGAGGACCCCGACACCATCCTGGTCGGCGAGCTGCGTGACCTCGAGACCATCCGTCTGGCACTGACTGCGGCCGAAACCGGCCATCTGGTGTTCGGCACGCTGCACACCAGCTCCGCGCCCAAGACCATCGACCGGATCATCGACGTCTTCCCGGCGGCGGAAAAGGACATGGTGCGCGCGATGCTGTCGGAATCCATGCGTGCGGTGATCTCGCAGACCCTGATGAAGAAGATCGGCGGCGGGCGCATCGCGGCCCACGAGATCATGCTGGGGACCCCGGCGATCCGGAACCTGATCCGCGAAAACAAGATCGCGCAGATGTACTCCACCATCCAGACCAGCGCCGGCACCGGCATGCAGACCCTCGACCAGTGCCTGAAGGATCTGCTGGCCCAGGGCCAGGTGAGTCGCGAGGACGCCCGCCGCAAGGCCGTGAACCCCGACGCGCTGTAATCTCGAGCTATCGCCATGGTCGCCCGGCGGGGCGGCCACGCCAATCGGAGGATGCCCATGGATCGTGACAAGGCGATCAAGTACATGCACGACCTGATGAAGGCCCTGGTGGACCGGGGCGGGTCGGACCTGTTCATTACGGTGGGCATGCCGCCGGCGGCCAAGATCGACGGTCGCGTGGTACCGCTGACGGAGCAGAAACTGACCCCGTCGCATACCCAGGCACTGGCGCGCGCGATGATGAACGACAAGCAGTCGGCCGAATTCGAGCGTAATCAGGAATGCAACTTCGCGGTCGGTCTGGCGAGCATCGCGCGCTTCCGCGTGAACGTCTTCACCCAGCGTGGCAGCGCGGGGATGGTCATGCGCGTGATCAATTCGGAGATCCCGCGCTTCGAGGACATCCGCATGCCGCCGCAGCTGGAAGAGATCACCATGGAGAAGCGCGGCCTGGTGATCTTTGTCGGGGGTACGGGTTCGGGCAAGTCGACCTCGCTGGCGGCGATGATCGGTCATCGCAACCGGTCATCGTCGGATCACATCGTGACCATCGAGGATCCGATCGAATTCGTGCATCAGCACGGCAAGAGCATCGTGACCCAGCGCGAGGTCGGGGTGGACACCCACGATTACCAGATCGCGCTGAAGAACACCCTGCGTCAGGCGCCGGACGTGATCCTGATCGGCGAGATCCGCGACCGCGAGACCATGGACTACGCGGTGGCCTTCGCCGAGACCGGTCATCTGTGCCTGTCCACGCTGCACGCGAACAGCACCAACCAGGCGCTGGACCGCATCATCAACTTCTTCCCCGAGGACCGGCGCGAACAGCTGCTGATGGATCTTTCGCTGAACCTCAAGGCGGTGGTTTCGCAGCGTCTGGTGCGCCGCGAGGACGACCAGGGGCGTGTGCCGGCGGTGGAGATCCTGATCAACACCCCCCTGATGGCCGATCTGATGCTCAAGGGTGCGGTGCACGACATGAAGGAGCTGATCTCGCGCTCGCGCGAGCAGGGCATGCAGACCTTCGACCAGGCGCTGTTCGACCTCTACGAGAGCGGCGAGATCAGCTACGACGAGGCCCTGCGCAACGCCGACTCGGTGAACGACCTGCGCCTGCGGATCAAGCTCGACAGCGAGCGGGCACGGCGCGACGGTGCCCCGGCAGTGGCCGATACCGGCGAGGGGATTTCGGTGGAAGACGATCCGGAGGATTTCCGTGTCCGCTGAAGCACAGAATACCGGTTCGGACGGTGCGGCCGCCGGGGAGTCCGCGAAGCGCCAGCTGCAGATCGAGCCCTATCTCAAGCTGATGGCGCAGAAGTCGGCCTCGGACCTGTTCTTCCTCACCGGGGCGCCGGCGTCGATCAAGGTGGATGGCGTACTGCAGCCCATCGCGCGACGGGCCCTGGCGCCGGGGCAGACCGAGGGCATTGCCCGCGAGATGATGAACGACCATCAGGCGCGCATCTTCGACGAAGAGACCGCGGTCAACTTCGGTCTGACCCGCGAGGGACTGGGCCGCTTCCGCGTCAACGTCTATCGCCAGCGCGGCGAAGTGGCGATGGTCATCCGTTTCATCCGCAGCTCCATCCCCACGATCGAACAGCTGGGCCTGCCGGAGGTGCTGAAGGAGTTCATGACCTACCGCGACGGTCTGATCCTGGTGGTCGGTTCGACCGGGACCGGGAAATCGACCACGCTGGCATCGATGATCGACCATCGCCTGACCATCGATACCGGGCACATCCTTACGGTCGAGGACCCGATCGAGTTCCTGTTCCAGCACAAGCGGGCGATCGTCGGCCAGCGCGAGGTGGGGATCGACACGCCCAGTTACGAGCACGCCCTGCAGGAGGGTATGCGCGAGGCGCCGGACGTGATCATGGTGGGCGAGGTGCGTAACCGCGAGACCATGCGCGCCGCACTCAACTACGCCGACACCGGGCATCTGGTGCTGTCGACCCTGCATGCCACCAACGCCTCGCAGGCGCTGGACCGCATCATCAACCTGTTCCCCGAGGATCACCGTTCGCAGATCCTGTCGGACCTGTCCCTGAACCTGCGGGCGATCATTGGCCAGCGCCTGCTGCAGAAGAAGGACGGCTCGCGGGTGGCGGCGCTGGAGATTCTGGTGAACACGCCCTACATCTCCGAGCTGATCCACAAGGAAGAGATCGGGGAGATCAAGGAGGTCATGGCGAAATCGGCCTCGGTCGGCATGCAGACCTTCGACCAGGCGATCGTGAAGCTCTTCAAGTCGGGTGACGTGATGCTCAACGAGGCGCTGAGCAAGGCCGATTCGCGCGCCAACCTCGAGTGGAAGCTCAACTTCGGCGGCGGCGTGGGGGCCGCCGAGGAAGGCGGCGAGGAAGAGCTCAAGCCGCCGGAATAGCCCGTTACGGGGCCGGTTCGGGGAAGACGTCGGCGGAGGCGAAGACCGGCCCGTCGACGCAGACCCGTTTCATCGCCACGCCTTCGCCGGTGCGCACCGGTACGGTGCAGCCGGCACAGCCGCCCACCGCGCAGGCCATGAATTCCTCCAGCGACACCTGGCAGGGCAGGTCGAATTCCGCGGCCAGTTCGGCGCAGGCCTCCAGCATCGGGTGCGGCCCGCAGGCGAAGATTTCCACCTCCCCGCGTTCGGCGGGGTCCAGTCCGTTCAGCCAGGCGCGTGCGAGGTCGGTGACGAACCCGTCGAACGCCCCCGGAATCCCGGCCTTCGACGTCAGGCGGCAGGAGATGCCCCAGTCCTCCAGCAACGGAAGCGTGCCGATGGCGCCCTCCGGCAGCCCCGGCCACAGGATCTGCGACGGCCGCGGGCGAAACGGAAACGGGACCTCGGATCCCAGGATCGCCCGGGTTGTGCCCGCCTCGCCCTGCTGGCGCAGACGGTCGGCGAGAAAGATCATCGGCGGGATGCCGACGCCGCCACCCAGCAGCAGGCGCCGCGGCCGCTCCGGGTGCAGCGTGAACGGCCGGCCGATCGGTCCCAGCACCTGCAGGCTGCGGCCCACGGGCTGTTCCGCCAGCGCCCGGGTGCCGTCGCCCACTGTCTTGTACAGGAATTCCACCCAGCCGGCGTCGGGGTCGACGCGCTGGATCGACAGCGGCCGCCGCATGGGCAGGCGCGGCGAGCACTGGATATGGGCGAACTGCCCGGGCTGCGCGCGCCGCGCGCATTCCGGAGCCTCGACCCGCAGAATCCACTGGCCACTGCCCGCATCTTCATGCGCCAGGATACGGGCGGACTCTTCGAACAGGGTGCCGCGATGCGGCGGGTGCTGCGGGCTCATGCGTCGTCCTCGCCGGGGCGGGTCCAGGTAGGGCGTCCGGCGACCCAGGTCTCGCGGACCTCGCCGCCGAACGTCCAGTTGAAAAACGGGGTGTTGTGGCCGGCGCTGAGCCACTGATCCCGCTGGAGATCGTGGATCGCGCCCGGGTCGAACAGCACGAAATCGGCCCGTGCGCCGGGCGTCAGGCGGCCATGTTCCAGTCCCAGCACCTCCGCGGGGCCGGTGGTGATCCGCGACAGGGCCTGCTCCAGGGTCAGCAGCCCGTCTTCGACCAGGCGCAGGGTCAGCGGCAGCAGGGTTTCCAGCGCGGCGATGCCGGGCAGGGTGTCGGCGAAAGGCCCCAGCTTGCTGTCGGCTTCATGCGGCTGGTGATCGGAGCAGATGGCGGTGATGCTCCCGTCGGCCACGGCCGCCCGCAGCCCGTCGCGGTCGCGCTGGCTGCGCAGCGGCGGGATTACGTGGCAGTCGGGATTGAATTCGGCTACGTCGACCTCGGTGAGGAACAGCTGGTGGGCGGCCACGTCGGCGCTGATCGGGAGGCCGTCGCTGCGTGCCTTGGCGATCATCTCCGCGCCCCGCCGCGTGGACAGCCGTGCGACATGCACCCGCGCCCCGGTCTGTTCCACCAGCGCCAGGATCGCACCCAGTGCGGCGGTCTCCGCGGCCTCGGGAATGCCGGACAGCCCAAGGCGGGTGGACACCGGGCCCTCGTGCACACAGCCGGAGCCGGTCAGCGCCGGATCCTGGGCCGACAGCACGGTGGTCAGATCGAAGGTGCTGGCATATTCCAGCGCGCGGCGCAGCACCAGCAGGCTGGCCAGCGGACGCTGCCCGTTGCTGACCCCGGGGGCGCCGGCGCGCACCAGCGCGGCCATCTCCGCCAGCTGCTGGCCTTCCAGCCCGTGGGTCAGGGCGCCCAGGGCGTACACCCGCACGCCACAGGCCTCGCGCGCGCGGCGGGTGATCAGCTCGAGCACCGCCGGCGAGTCCACCGGCGGATGGGTATCCGGCGGCATGACCAGGGTGGTTACACCGCCGCGCGCCGCGGCGCGGGTTTCCGAGGCGATGGTCGCCTTGTGCTCCTCGCCCGGTTCGCGGGTACGGGCGGCCAGATCGACCAGCCCCGGAAACACCCACAGGCCGCTGCCGTCGATGCGCCGGCGCGGCTCGAAGCCCTCCGGGGTGGTGCCGCGCGCGAGGATCTCCTCGCCCTGCACGCACAGGTCGCCCACCGCATCAAAACCGTCGGCGGGGTCGAGGATGCGGACGTTTTCGATGACCACGCTCATGACTGATGAGCTCCCATCACCATGGACATCACGGCCATGCGCACCGAGATCCCGTAGGTCACCTGTTCCAGGATCACCGAGTGGGGGCCGTCGGCGACCGCGGATTCGATCTCGACGCCGCGGTTGGCGGGGCCGGGGTGCATCACCAGGCAGGTGGGCGAGGCCAGTTGCAGGCGCCGGGCGGTGAGCCCGAAGCGCTGGAAATACTCGTGCTCGGAAGGCAGATGGGCGTGCTCCATGCGTTCGCGCTGCAGGCGCAGCATGATGACCACGTCCACATCCTGCAGCCCGCTGTCCAGATCATGGTGCACATGCACGCCCAGCTGCTCGACATCCGCCGGCAGCAGGGAGCGCGGGGCGACCACGCGCACCTCGCCGGTCTGCAGGATGTTGAGGGCGTGGATCTGCGAGCGGGCCACACGCGAGTGCAGGATGTCGCCGACGATCGCAACCTTCAGTTTGGTGAAATCGCCCTTGTGCCGCCGGATGGTGAACATGTCCAGCAGGGCCTGGGTGGGATGGGCGTGGCGCCCGTCGCCGGCGTTGAGCACGCTGATTCCCGGGGCCGCGTGGCGGGCGATGAAATGCGCGGTCCCGCTCTCTTCGTGGCGCACCACGAACATGTCCACGTTCATCGCCTCGAGATTGCGCAGGGTGTCCAGCAGACTCTCGCCCTTCACCGCCGACGAGGTGCTGACATTGATGTTGAGCACGTCGGCGGACAGCCGCTTGGCGGCCAGCTCGAAGGTGGTGCGCGTGCGCGTGCTGGCCTCGAAGAACAGGTTCACGATGGTCTTGCCGCGCAGCAGCGGGACCTTCTTGACCGCCTTCTCGTTCATGTTGGCGAACGATTCGGCGGTATCCAGAATCTCGGTCAGCAGCGTGCGGTTCAGCCCCTCGATCGTGAGCATGTGCCGCAACTGGCCCTCGTCGGTCAGCTGCAGGCGGTTGGGGAGCGGACCGGGCTGGGGCAGGCGGCTGGTGTGCGCGGCAGGCAGCTCCGTCATCCGTCAGTGCCCTCCGGGGGCTCCACCGCCACGCGTTCGAGGCTCAGCGGCTCGGGACCGCGCAGCTTGATCTGCTCGGCCAGGCCCAGCTCCATGTGGGCGCCCGCCACCGCGGCACACACCGGCAGTTCGCGGCCGTCACGCTCGACCAGGACGACCAGCGAGACCGAGGCCGGGCGGCCCCAGTCGAACAACTCGTTCAGGGCGGCGCGGATGGTGCGGCCGGTGTACAGGACATCGTCCACCAGCAGCACGTGTTCGCCGTCCAGGTCCTCCGGCAGTTCCGAGGGGCGCACCTGCGGATGCATGCCGATGCGCGAGAAATCGTCGCGGTAGAAGCTGATGTCCAGCTTGCCCAGCGGACGCTGGATGCCCAGGCGCTCGCGCAGATGTTCGGCGATCCACACACCGCCGGAATGGATGCCGACCACGATCGGGGACTCGATCCCGCGGGCTTCGAGGAGCTCGCGGGTCCGCGCGGCCATGTCGTCGAGCAGGGTGGGGACTTCATGCGTCATGGGCATTCTCCAGAAACCAGCCTTCGAGGATGACGGCCGCGGCATGGGCATCCAGCCCCGGGTCGTTGCGGCCCGACCGGCTGCGGTCGCGGGCCAGGTGCGAGCTCAGCCGCTCGTCCGACCAGTATACCGGCTTGCCGAAGCGCGCTTCGAGCGCCGCACCGAATTCGCGGATGGCCGGGCCCAGCGGGGTCGCCTGGCCGTCCGCCTGGGTGGGCCAGCCGACCACGAACCCCTCCGGGCGCCATTCCGTGACCAGCGCGTCGATGCGTGGCCACGGCGGCGGCGACCCGCCGGCCAGCGTGACCAGGCCCCGCGCCGAACCGGTCAGCGGTTCGCCCACCGCCACGCCGATGCGGCGGCGCCCGTAGTCGAACGCCAGGAAGGCCACGGGTTCAGGCGTGCCCGGAGGCCGAGCTGATCAGGTTGACGTCGATGCCGATGAGTTCGGCCGCGCGCGACCAGCGCTCCGCCGGCGGCGTCTCGAACAGGATCCCCGTATCCGAAGGGGCGGTCAGCCAGGCGTTTTCGCCCAGCTCGCTTTCCAGTTGCCCGGGGCCCCAGCCGGCATGCCCCAGGGTGATCAGTACCCGCTGCGGACCCTCGCCGGCATTGATGGCCTCGAGGATGTCACGCGACGTGGTCAGGCTGACCTGATCGGTCAGCGGCTGGGTCGCGCGCCACTGCTGCTCCGAGGAATGCAGCACGAACCCGTGCTCCGGCTGTACCGGCCCGCCGCGGAACACCGGCAGCTCCGGCAGGTCGTCCCTCGGCTCCAGCTCCACGTGCTGCAGCAGGTCGCGCAGCGTGAGTTCCGTTGGCTGGTTGATCACCAGCCCCAGCGCGCCCTCCGCGTCGTGTTCGCACACGTAGGCCACGGCGTGGCTGAACAGCCCGTCGTTGAGGGACGGCATGGCGATCAGGAACTGATCGCGCAGGCTCGATTCCAGAGTGCCTGAGCTTGCGGTATCCATGGGATCCAGTATCGGCTTGTGCCGGGCTGCGATCAATCACCGTATCCCGCGATACGCCAAGACCCGCTGTTGACAGGACAAACTGACGCCGACGATGCTTAACCCCTGAACATGGAAAGGGATAAGCCATGGACTCGTCACGGAACGATGCAGTCTCCGGTTCAACACCGAAGCTGGTAGCGCCTTGCTGGTCCGCGCCGACTTCGCTGGATTTTCCATCGGCGAAGGGGGCGTCGCGCGGTGCCGCCCGCCCGCTGGCTTCGGTGGCAACCTCGCGTGCGCACGGCCGTGAGCCCGGGGGCTCCCCATGGGCTGGCTGATTCCCTACGCGATCGCCTTCCTGGCGGCCGTCGGCATCCTCTCGGAACGCCGGCGGGCCGCGATTCGCACACGGGTCTTCTACGCCGCCGCGGTGCTGGCTGTGCCTCCGGCGCTGATGACCGGCGTGGCCGGGCTTGTGGAGTCACGGCATGGCGAAGCCGCGTTCGTCGCCGTGGTTCTGCTGGCTTTCGTCGTCGTGCCGCTGGCCCTGGCGTGGCATTTCCTTCGACGCCATCCCCATCCGGGCACGCCCGACCCCGGGCTCAAGAGTTTCCGGCTCTCGGTCGGTGCCTGGCCGCGCCATATCACGATCCTGGGCATCCTGGCTTTCGTGGTCGCGGGGGTGATGGGGACTCTCAATCCTCTGACGCGGCTCGTCTACGACCGTATCGGTGCGGACCATCTTGAACAGGAGGTGGTCCGTGCCGAGGTCGCGGGCCAGCACTTCGACATCCCGATGAGATATTTCTTCATGGAGGGGTATGCCAAACGCGGCTACTGGCCCCGTCCAAAGGAAGGGCGTGTGGAAGTCGAAGCGCTGGCCTTCAGCGCCCTTCTCCCCGATCTCAGGCCCTACGATCCCGACGAGAAACACCTCTGGAATATCGATGGAGGGGGACGCGGTGATCGCATTGACGTAACGATTTGGGCAGAAGACTTCACCGAGAACAACGTGCGGGCCATGCGAAGGGGGCTTGACGACCGGGATCAACGCTTGCCCGCAGAAGCTGCGAAACCCTACGGCATTGAGTTGGACAATCAAGGCCTGGACGTTTTTCGGGGCGCTGGCGTCCGTTTCCTTCCTCGGGATGAATCCGAAGCATCCGTTATCTATTGCGCAGATCCCGAGAATGTGCCCTCGCCCTCCTGCAGGGTAAAGAGCGCGTTCAGTCATGGCATCGTGCTCGAGTATCGCTTCTCCCTCGAATACCTTCCCGACTGGAGAGAGATCGACCGTGAGCTCGGTGAGCTGGTGATGCAATTTCGCGGGCAGGATTCCCCGTAGCCAATGATCGTCTTCGTTCAAGGAGGAAATGAGTATGACGACCGCACTTGATTGTTCCGAACCTGGCCCCCCCGGGCTTGCGCATCTGCGCCCGCTGGCGGCACCTGCCGCCACGCATGCGCAAGCGAAAGATGTTAGTACCGCTTGATCTGCGCATATTCGGTTTCAGTCAATCGGGACATGGAAAGCCTCGCGCATGATCTACGGGTATCTGATCCTTATTGGCGTTATGGCCGTCATCCTTCTCGCGCCGGCCGTGATCATTGCGTTTTCCCGCCAGGTTCGAAGATGGAGAAAGTTCAAATGGATCGTTCTTGCGCTGCTTCCGATTGTTCTGGTGCCCAACGTCGGCATCTTCCTCGCGGCCCTGATCTTTCAGGGGCGGCCCGAAGGTGCGTTGATGGCGCAGGGGCCGGTGATGCTCGCATGGTACCTGTCGCCATGGGTGGTTCTGATCGTTTTCTTCCTGATGCCGGACTCCGGTCGCAAATTATGAGCGGGCCTGCGGTCGACGAAGTCCGGACATTCAGCCCG
>NZ_AUAG01000026.1:0-59396 GCF_000428605.1 Thioalkalivibrio sp. ALE19 | reverse complement strand
TCCCCGATCCGGCGTTGCGTCGCTTGCGGGTAGAACCACTACCCGTTGCACGACGCGCCTTGTCTCGGAAAACCCGGGGTGCCAACGCGAACGTGCATATTGATCAGCGTTTCCCTGGCACGAGGCAGGTTCACAACATGCGTGTTCACGTCCCGGGACTGTTCCCGTTGCTGTTTTGCCTGATGGCCCTGTTCGCGGCTCCCGCCGCGGCATCCGGGTCCATCACCGACAATGTTGTCGAGACCCGTCTGGACAACGGTCTGACCGTCCTGGTGCTGGAGGACCGGCGGGCGCCGGTGGTTTCCACCCAGATCTGGTATCGCGTGGGCTCGGCCGACGAATACGGCGGGGTCACCGGCATCTCGCACATGCTGGAGCACATGATGTTCCGCGGCTCCGAGGCCTTCGAGCCCGGTGAATTCTCGCGCGTCGTGTCGCGCCTGGGTGGTCGCGAGAACGCGTTCGTCGGGCGCGACTACACCGGCTATCACCAGCTGCTGGGCAGCGATCACTGGGACACCCTGCTGGAGATGGAGGCCGAGCGCATGCAGCACCTGCGCCTGACCGAGGAGGAGTTCCTGCCCGAGCGCGAGGTGGTGCGCGAAGAACGGCGCCAGCGCGTGGACGACCGTCCCAACGCGCGTCTGCGCGAGGCGTTCATGGCCGCGGCCTT
The DNA here is from genome assembly GCF_000428605.1 of Thioalkalivibrio sp. ALE19. Lineage (NCBI taxonomy): Bacteria > Pseudomonadati > Pseudomonadota > Gammaproteobacteria > Chromatiales > Ectothiorhodospiraceae > Thioalkalivibrio > Thioalkalivibrio sp. ALE19. The sequence goes on along the minus strand of NZ_AUAG01000026.1, from coordinate 58,723 downwards.
CCATGCCGATCCCTACGGCCAGCCGGTGATCGGCTGGATGAGCGACATCGATGAATACAGCGTGGACGCCCTGCAGGACTGGTACGACACCTGGTACACCCCGGACAATTCGGTGGTCGCGGTGGTGGGTGACGTCGACGCCGAGGCGGTGGTGGCCGCCGCCGAACGCCATTTCGGCGACATCCCCGCCGGCCCGGGCGGGGACCGCCCGGCGCGCAGCGAACCGCCCCAGACCGGCGAGCGCCGTATCACCGTGCAGGTGCCGGCCGAACTGCCCTACGTGATGATGGGCTGGAAGGCGCCGTCGCTGAACTCGCTGGAAGAGCCGGACGATGCCTATGCCCTGCTGGTGCTGGAGGGAGTGCTGTCCTCCGGCGAGGCCTCCCGGCTGGCCCGCGAGCTGGAGCGCGGGCGCGAGATCGCCGGCTCCGCGTCGGCCAGCTACAGCCCGTTCACCCGCCGTGACGGGCTGTTCATGCTGGGCGGGGTGCCGGCGGCGGACACCGATCCCGCGGAACTGGAGGCCGCCCTGCGCGAGCAGATCGAGCGCCTGCGCGAGGAGCCGGTGGGCGAAGATGAGCTGGAACGCGTGCAGGCGCGGGTCGTGGCGTCCGAGGTGTACGGCCGCGACTCGGTGCATGCGCAGGCGTCGCAGCTGGCGATGCTGGAGACGGTCGGCATCGGCTGGCGTGAGCTGGGCGCCTTCGTCGAGCGGGTGCGCGCGGTCACCGCGGAGGATGTGCGTCGCGTCGCGCAGGAATACCTGGTGCCGGAGACTCTGACGGTGGGGATCCTGGATCCGCTGCCGCTGGATGAACGCGAGTCGGAGGAACCGGCCGCCGAATATGGAGGTGACCTGTGATGCGCTGGACGGGAGTGGTGCTGGCGGCGCTGTGCGCGGCGCCCGCGGCGGCGATGGAGATCGACCGCTGGGAGACCGACGAGGGCCTGCAGGTGCTGTACGTCGAGGCGCCCGAACTGCCCATGGTGGACCTGCGCCTGACCTTTGATGCCGGTGCGGCGAGGGACGGCGAATTGCCGGGGCTGGCGCGCATGACCAGCCGGAGCCTGCGTCACGGCACGACGGAGATGGATGCCGATGCGCTGGCCGAGCGTTTCGAGTCCGTCGGTGCCCGCTTCAGTACCAGCTCCCAGCGGGACATGGCCGTGGTCTCGCTGCGCAGTCTCACCGAGAGGGACTGGCTCGACACCGCGATGGAAACCCTGACCACGGTGCTCGCGGAACCCGCCTTCCCCGAGGACGACTTCGACCGGGCGCGGCGCCAGGCCCTGCTGGGACTGCAACGGGAGCGTCAGGAGCCGGGCAGCGTGGCCGCGCGGCGTTTCCACGAGCTGGTTTACGCCGATCATCCGTACGCCAACTGGCCGGCGGGGGATCGCGAGAGCCTGGAGGCGATGAGTCCCGAAGACGCGCACGGCTTCTTCGAGCGGTATTACACGGCGCGCAACGGCGTGCTGGCGATCACCGGCGGCGTGGATCACCGGCAGGCCGAAGCTCTGGCGGCGCGGGTCTCGCAGGCCCTGCGTCCCGGTGAACCGGCCGAACCGCTGCCGCCGGTGCCGCCGCTGGAGGGTGCGGTGACCGAGCATGTCCCGTTCCCCTCGAAGCAGGCGCACATCCGCATCGGCGCACCGGCCCTGCGGCGTGGGGACGATGCCTATTACCCGCTGACCCTGGGCAACCACGTGCTGGGCGGAGGTGGCTTCACCTCGCGTCTGTTCCGCGAGCTGCGCAGCGAGCGCGGACTGGCCTATTCCGTCAGCAGCGGGTTCGGGTCGCGCGCCGCGGAGGGGCCGTTCAGCGTCTCGATGCAGACCGGCACCGAGCAGACCGGCGAGGCGGTGGAAGCCCTGCACGAGCAGATCCGGCGCTGGCATGCCGAGGGCGTGGAGCCGGCCGAGCTGGAGGCCTCGCGCGCCAACGTGGTCAACGGCTTCCCGCTGCGCCTGGCGTCCAGCTCGGGGATCGTGTCGCATCTGGCCCTGATCGGTTTCTACGATCTCGGCGCGGATTATCTGACGCACTACCCCGCACGGATGGAAGCGGTGACGCCGGACGACGTGCAGCGGGCCATACGGGAACGGGTCGATCCGCAGGCCCTGGTCACGGTGATCGTCGGTGGCGAAGAACCGTAGGCGCGGGGCGGGTTCCGCGGGGCGGCGCGGCCGCGAGTCCCGGGTCCGCATCATCGGCGGCGCGTGGCGTCGGCGCTGGCTGCCGGTGGCCGACGTACAGGGCCTGCGTCCTACCGCCGACGCCCTGCGCGAGACCCTGTTCAACTGGCTGCAGCCGCATCTGCCCGGTGCGCGGGTGCTGGACCTGTACGCCGGTACCGGGGCCCTGGGGTTCGAGGCGGCCTCGCGCGGGGCGCAGTCGGTGCTGATGGTGGAGCGCGACCGGCGTGCCGTCGCGCGGCTGCAGCAGGCCGTCGAAGAGCTGGGCGCCAGCGGCGTGGAGGTGCGCTGCGCCGATGCGGCGCGCCTGCTGGAGGCGGGCCCGGACGTCGCCGCCCCGTTCCACGTGGTGTTCCTCGACCCGCCGTTCGAGCGCGACCTGCTCGCCCCGGCTCTGCGCACCCTGGCGGGTGAGGGCTGGCTGGCGCCCGGGGGGCGCGTGTATGTCGAGCTGGAAGCCCATCGCGACCCGGCGGAGGTGACGGGGGCGCAGTGGCACATCCTGCGCGAGCGCACCGCAGGGCAGGCCCGGGGGCTGCTGCTGGAGCCGGCGGAGCCGCTTTTTTGCAGTACCCCGGGGCATTCGCTACCGTAGGATCATCCGTTCAAGGCATTTCCATCCGCGTGCGGGGCCGGCGTCAGCGTCCCACGACCCGGCCGCCACGCTACCCATGCACAAGGGGAGCCATCCATGGATGAGTCATCCACCCCCGGTCTGTCCCAGACCCGCGTCCGCGGCTTCGGGGTCATCTGCAGTCCGGTCTTCATCATCGCCAGCATCATCATTGTGGCCTTCGTGGTTTTCGGAGCGGCGTTTTCCGAGACGGCCGAAGGCCTGTTCGTGCAGACGCGCGACGGCATCTCCCGTTACCTCGGCTGGTACTACATGCTGGTGGTGACGATCTTCCTGATCTTTGCCCTGTACCTGATGTTCAGCCGTTACGGCGGGGTGCGTCTGGGCGATCAGTTCGAACCCCCGCGTTTCAGCTATGCGTCCTGGTTCGCGATGCTGTTCTCCGCCGGCATGGGCATCGGGCTGCTGTTCTTCTCCATCGCCGAGCCGATGTACCACTACATGTCGCCGCCGCATGCCGAGGGTGAATCCAGCGCGGCGGCGATGGAGGCGATGCGCTACACCTTCTTCCACTGGGGACTGCACGCCTGGGCGATCTACATCATCGTGGGTCTGTCGCTGGCCTACTACGCCTACCGACACAACCTGCCGCTGCTGATCCGCTCCTCGCTGTACCCGTTCATCGGCGACCGCATCTACGGCCCGTGGGGGCACCTGGTCGACATCCTTGCACTGTTCGGGACCATGTTCGGGGTCGCGACCTCGCTGGGCCTGGGCGTCATGCAGATCAACTCGGGCCTCAACTTCGTCTTCGGCATCGAAGAAACCACCCTGAACCAGGTCGTGCTGGTCGCGATCATCACCCTGATCGCGGTGGGCTCCGTGGCCCTGGGCGTGGACCGCGGGATCAAGCGGCTGTCCAACTTCAACATCGGCCTGAGCGTGGTGCTGATCGCGCTGCTGCTGGTGCTCGGGCCCACACTGTTCATCCTGCGGACCCTGGTCGAATCCACCGGGGTCTATGTCCAGAACCTGCCCGCGATGAGCCTGTGGGCCGATACCATCGAGGATTCCGGCTGGGCCACGACCTGGACCATCTTCTACTGGGGCTGGTGGATCTCCTGGGCGCCGTACGTCGGCATGTTCATCGCGCGGGTCTCGCGCGGGCGCACCATCCGCGAATTCGTGACCGGCGTGCTGCTGGCGCCCACCGCGGCCGGGTTCGTCTGGCTGTCGGTGTTCGGCGGCACGGCTATGGGCTTCCAGCTGGACGGCGTGGCCGACGTGGCCGGGCAGGTGTCCGAACAGATGGAGACCGCGCTGTTCCTGACCATCGAGGCCCTGCCGATGCTGGACTGGATGGCGATCGCGGTGATGAGCGCGGCAACCCTGCTGATCGTCACCTTCTTCGTCACCTCCTCGGACTCCGGTTCGCTGGTGATCGACACCCTGGCCTCGGGTGACGTGCGCAATCCCACCGTGACCCAGCGCGTGTACTGGGCCGTGGCTGAAGGGATCGTGGCTTCGGTGCTGCTGGTGGCCGGGGGGCTGGGCGCGCTGCAGGCGGCGGCCATCAGTGTCGGCCTGCCGTTCTCCATCGTGATGCTGATCATGATGGTGGGGCTGTACCGCTCGCTGCAGCAGACCGAGGCCGTCACGCCCAGCCGTTATCAGCGCGAGGCACCGCCGCCGCATACGCTGTTCGGCTACACCGAAGACCTCGACGAGAAGATCCGCTAGGAGGCATCGATGTCACAGGTGGCACTGCTGGGCTGCGGGCTGATGGGGACCCCCATGGGCCTGCGGCTGCTGGACGCGGGGTTCCCGCTGCAGGCATACAACCGCACCCCGGCGCGGGCCGAGGATCTGGCCCGCGCCGGGGCAACCGTGTATTCCACCCCGGACGCCGCGGCACAGGGCGCGGACTGGGTGATTCTGATGCTCAGCGATGCCCTTGCCATCGAGTCCGTGCTCGCCGATCTGTCCCCGGGAACGCTCGACGGGCGCTGTTTCATCCAGATGGGCACCATCCTGCCGGCCGAGAGCCGGGCCCTGGGCGAGCGCGTGCGGACGGCCGGAGGGTGCTATGTCGAGGCCCCGGTGCTGGGGTCCATCCCCGAGGCGCGCGACGGGCGGCTGCTGATCATGGCCGGTGCCGAGCATGAGGTGGACGTGGAGCGGGCCGCCCCGGTGCTGGAAGCGCTGGGCAGTACCGTCCGGCACGTGGGTGCGACCGGCCAGGGGGCGGCGCTGAAGCTGGCCTTCAATCAGCTGATCGCCAGCCTTACGGCGGCATTCTCCCTGAGCCTGGGACTGGTGCGGCGCGAGGGTGTGGAGGTCGACACCTTCATGGAGATCCTGCGCGAGAGCGCCCTCTACGCACCCACCTTCGACAAGAAGCTGGACAAGATGTGCTCGGGGGACTTCGGCACCGCCAACTTCCCGGTCAAGCATCTGCTCAAGGACGTGCGCCTGACCCATCAGGCAGCCGCCGACGCGGGACTGTCCGACCCCTGGTTGCCATTGCTGGCGGATCTGCTCGAGCAGGCCGCCGATCGGGGACTGGGCGATGCCGACTACTCGGCCATCTATTCGTCCATCGTGCCGGAGGCCGGCAACCGCGACTGACCCGTGTCAGCGCACTTCGGCGAGCAGCTGCTGTGCCATGCGCTCGGCCTGCGAGCCGTAGCCGCCGCCGAACAGGTGGTCGTGGTTGAGGATGTGGTACAGGTTGTACAGCGTCCGGCGGGTGGCATAGCCCGGATCCAGCGGCCGCTGTTCGCCGTAGGCCGCGAAGAAGTCCCGCCCGGGGTGTCCGAACAGTTCCATCATCGCCAGGTCGGCCTCGGGGTCGCCGTAATAGGTGGCCGGGTCGAACAGCGTCGGCCGGCCGTCGCCGAGGAAGTCCCAGTTGCCGCTCCACAGGTCGCCGTGCAGCAGGGATGGCTGCGGGCGGTAGTCCGTGAAGAAGCCGTCCAGGCGCTCCTCCAGTTCGGCCAGGGTGTCCAGACGCCCGCGCGGGGCCCCGCGGTCGCGGGCCAGGCGGCGCTGGAACCCCAGGCGCTCCTCGCGATAGAAATCCACCCAGTCCGCATGCGGCCGATTGGACTGTGGCGTGGATCCGATGAAATTGTCCTCGTCGAGGCCGAAGCGGCTGGCGGTGTGCGCATGCATGTCGGCGATGCCGTGCGCCAGCGCCACCGCGTCGCGCGGGCCGCCCAGGTCCAGGTCCTCGATGATCAGGAAGCGGGCCCCGCCGGCCTCGCCGGTGCCGATGACCTCCGGGATCTTGAGCACCTCGCAGCGCTGCAGCTCGGTCAGCCCGCGGGCCTCGGCGGCGAACATGCCGGCGTGGTCGCCACGGTTGAGCTTGACGAAGAAACGGCGGCCGTCGGTGCCCTCCAGACGCAGGGCCTGGTTGATGGAGCCGCCGGAGCGCGCGCTGCGGCCTGTCGCCTCGAACGGCACTCCGGTATGGTCCGTGATGCACCGGGCCAGGGCGGCGGTCAGGTCGTCGTCCCGTGCGCTGCTTCGCGTCATGCGTCTGTCTCCCGTGGCGGATTGGGGGCGGATTGGGCGCCTAGGTTAACCACTACACACCCCGAACGTCAGGAGTCCCGAGATGGCCTTCCGCAAACTGGAACCACTATGCGACAAGATCGGGGCGGAGCAGATCCGCGCCGTGATCGACGAGTTTTACCGCCGGGTGTCGGCCGATCCCCGGATCGGACATCACTTCGAGCGCATCGAGGATTTCGAGGATCACGTGCGCCGGATCAGCGATTTCTGGTACCAGAACCTGGGCGGGCGTCTGGAACAGCCTCCGACCATCGACATGGTGGGCAAGCACGCGCCGCTGAAGCTGACCGAAGACGATCTTCAGGCCTGGATGGAGCACTTCCGCGCGACCACCGACGAGATGCTGGATCCGGCGCACGCGAAGGAATGGCAGCAGCTGGCCGAGGGTATCGCCAGCCGCATGCGTCAGGACATCCTGACCGGCTGAGGCGGCGTCAGCAGGGGTCTGCGCCGCCGCCGGGAAAGCCGCAGTAGCCGCGATTCAGGGCGATGTCGTCCCCGCCGTGCACCTCGCGCAGATGGGCCTGACGGGCCTCGGCCAGGCGCGATTCCGCGGTGACCGGATACAGCAGGCTGGCCATCGACGGTGGTTCCTGGCCGAGACGCACGGCGTACAGGATACGGTAGGCGTATACCCGGCGGATGTACTTGCGGGTCTCGGAGAACGGGATCAGCTCCGCCCAGATGTCCGCATCCAGGGTCTCGCCGTCTTCCGGCAGCCATTGCCGGACCCGGTGGGCCCCGGCGTTGTAGGCGGCGGTGGACAGCAGCCCGTGGCCGCCGAAGCGCTCCTGATTGCGCCCGAGATAGTAGGTGCCCAGGCGGGCATTGTTCGCGGGCTCGAGGATGTCCCAGTCGGAATTCACCTGCACGCCGGCGGCCGAGGCGATGTTGCGCCCGGTGGCCGGCATGATCTGCATGATGCCCAGCGCGCCCGCGTGTGAACGCACGTCATGCAGGAAAGCGCTCTCCTGGCGCGCGACCGCCATGGCCCAGGCCGGATCAATGCCCTGATCGCGGGCGCCGGCAACGATCAGATCGTCGAAGGCCAGCGGAAAGCGCAGTTCGACATCGTCCCACTGGCGCGCGCGGGCCACGGTGAAGATCGCCCGGTCGTGCCAGCCCCATTCGGCGAACTCGTGTGCCGCGGCCACCCGCTCGTCGTTGTCCATGCGCGCGACCGCGTGCTGCCATTCGCGCCGCGCCTCGGCGTGGCGATCCAGCCGCAGCAGTTCGCGCATCCGCAGCATCGCGGGCTGGTTGCGCACACGCACCCGCAGGCCGTTGTCCAGATCCGCGCGCCGATGTCCGATACGGTAAGGCTGCCCGATCCGGTCGGCGGCGAGAAACCCGTGGAAATTGCGTTCGGTGGCGGCCCGCTCGTAATGATCGCGGGCGCTGTCCGCATTGCCCAGGGCCTCTTCGGCGCGCGCGAACCAGTAGCGCCACTGGGCCTCTTCGCGGGTCTCGCGCGGCATCGCGCGGACTGCGTCGCGCACGGTTTCCCAGTCCCCCGCCCGCAGGGCCACGCGTACCTGCCACTGGCGCAGCTGGGCGTCGAAGACCTCTTCGTCCAGTCCGGCGAGGAACTCGGGGGCCTCGTCGCGGTAGCGCACCGCCAGGCGCAGGCCCAGGGCGTGGGCCACCGCGTTGCGGCCCTCGCTATCCAGGGTCGCCGGGCCGTTCGTGGGCCGCTCCTGCCAGGCGTCCAGGGCGGCGTCCAGATCGGAGCGGATCCAGCGCTTCCAGGCGTCTTCGGCCATGGGGCCGGCCTGCGGGTGGTCGTCGGCGTCGAAGTCCGCCTGCGCCACCCGCCGTGGCCGTTCCCGGAGCTCCAGCCAGCGTTCGGCCCAGGCTTCGTCGTCACGGTCGAGGTAGCGGCGCAGGTAGCGGGCCAGCCCGGTCTGGCCGGCGTCCATGGCGAGGGCGAAGCGCTGCATCGCCAGTTCACTGGTCAGGCCGTCGGCCGCGCGCCAGGCATCCAGGGCCGGGTCGCAGGCCGAGGGCCGCGAATGGCCGTGCAGCCAGATCGATTCGATGTCTTCCAGGGCGGCGTCGTTCTCGTCCCGCTCCAGCAGGGCCTGGCGGCGATAGCAGTCCTGGGTCACCCCCGGGGAACGCTGGTCGTCGACCATCGCGAGCAGGGTATCCCATTCGGATTCCTCGCCGAGATGGCGCAGGTAGTTGGCGTACAGGCGGTCGGCCAGCGGGGTGTCGCCGTGATGCTCGAGGAATTCGCGCACCGCTTCGGGCTCCGCACGCCCGAGGTCACGGGCGAGGCGGCGGTAGTCGAGATACGGTGCGAGGGGGTAATCGGCCAGGGTCTCGCGCGCGCGCTCGAACGCCTCGGTGTGGCCCCGGTTGAGCGCCCGTTCGGCGGTGACGAACAGGCCGCGCTCGAAGGCGTAGCGAGTTTCTTCCGCGCCGGAACCGGAGTCCGCGGCAGAAGGGCCGCCGACCAGCAGGGTCAGGGTCATGGCGAGGACCATGCCGGGGGTGCCGGCGATCAGCCGCTGACGAATGCGCATGCCTGTGTCTCCTGAGCCTCCGCGTATTCCACCATCATCCGTCAGGTCCGGCGGGCTGGCAATCCCCGTGCCCGTGTTTTGCGCGGCATGACGCGCAATGCCGCCCGATCAGCCGGAAAGCAGCAGGCTCTCGCCGCGGGCCAGCCCGTCGAGGGTCCAGGAGGCGACTCGGTAGCGCACCAGGCGCAGGGTCGGATGGCCGACCGCGGCGGTCATCCGCCGGACCTGGCGGTTGCGCCCTTCGTGCAGGGTGATCGCGAGCCAGCGGGTGGGGATGTGGCGGCGAAAGCGCACCGGCGGGTCGCGTTCCGGCAGGTCCGGCGGGTCCATACGGTCGACCTTCGCCGGCAGGGTGAGTCCGTCGCGTAGTTCGACCCCGGTGCGCAGGGCCTCCAGCGCGGCCTCGTCGGGATCGCCTTCCACCTGCACCCAGTAGGTCTTGCCCGCGGAGTCGGGGCCGGGGCGGGTGATGCGGGCGTTCAGGGCGCCATCGTCGGTGAGCACCAGAAGGCCCTCGGAATCGCGGTCCAGACGTCCGGCCGGGTGCACGCCGGGCAGGTCGATGTAATCAGCCAGGGTGGGACGGCCCTCGCGGTCGGTGAACTGGCTGAGCACGCCCCACGGCTTGTGGAACAGCAGGATCCGGCTCATGTCAGTCGCAGCGCAGGGTCACGCGGTCGGCAAAGTGGCGGCCGAGGTTTTCTTCGGGTTCGGCGCCGTAGTCGAGCGCCATGGCGCGCGCGACCATCACCGGATCGGGCCGTGGCCGGTCGACCTCGGCCTCGCAGCCCGGTGCCCCGCGCACCCGCGGAGGGCGTTCATCGGGGTGCAGGATCTCGATGAAATAGGTGGGATCAAAGACGCGGTAATCCACCGGCGTCCGCGCCGGGTCGGGCGCACCCTCGAGCGCCAGGGTGAACCGGTATTCCAGGGTGTCTCCGTCCTTTTCCATCCGCGCCTCGCCCTCCGGCCGCACTTCGATCGCGTGGCCTTCGGCCTCGAAGTGCGTGTACCAGTCGTATTCCTCCAGGTTGTCGAGGATCTCGCGCGCCAGCGCGTTCAGGCGCTCGGCATCGCTGTCCCCCTCCTGGTGGGCCAGGGCGTCCTCGTGGAGGTATTCGGAGTACATCGGGTCGAATTGCCACAGGTGATGCATGCGCACCAGCTGGCCGGAGTCGTCGCGCTCGAAGTCGATCTCGAGGTCGATCCAGGCGTGCGGATGGGCCGTGGCCGGTACGGTGGCGAGCAATGCCATGATGGCCAGGACCATGGCGGTCAGCCACGCGGATCGGCGGATGCAGGAACGGTTCATGCGGGGACGGCCTCCGGGGTCGGGGCGGCGGCATGCAGCAGCCGCTCGTGGTAGTCGGGGTGCACGCCAAGGTCATGCAGCCGGACGTATATGTCCCTGACCGGTCCGCGCGGCTGCAGTTCGGCGGGCAGATCGGAACCCCGGGGGAGTCCCGGGATGTCGTCCACCAGACCGGTCAGCCGGCGCGACAGACGCAGGCGTTCGGGTTCGGCGGCGATTGCCTGCGCGAGGGCGGTGGCGCGGCGCAGGTTGCAGCGGCGAACCGCGTCGGGGTCGGCAAGCACGCTTTCCAGGTCACCCAGGCGGCGCAGGATGCGGGCCGCTCCGCGTGGGCCCAGGCCGTGGATCCCCGGGATGTTGTCGCTGCGGTCACCGGCCAGCGCCAGCAGGTCGGCCACCTGGTCGGGGCGCACGCGCAGGCGCTTCTCCAGGGCCCGGCGATCCATGGGGCGGCCGCGTTCCGGGTCGTGCAGGTGGTCCCGGTCGCCGAGGATGGTCTGTGCCAGATCCTTGTCGGCGCTCATCACCGCGACCGGCAGTCCCGCCGAGCGCGCGTTGCGGGCCAGGGTGGCGATCAGATCGTCGGCCTCGTATTCGGGGTGGGCGAACTGCGCGAGCCCGAGGGCCTCCAGCAGCTCGCGGATGCGGGCGAACTGTGCCCGCAGCTCGGGTGGTGCCGGCGGGCGATGGGCCTTGTACCCGGGGTCGAGACGATGGCGGAAACCGCGCCGCAGCGAGGTGTCGAAACAGAAGCCCAGCGGCCCCGGGGCGCGCTGCGGCAGCCACTGGCACAGGGAGTGGACGAAGCCGTGCAGTGCACCACCCGGGCGCCCCTGCGGGTCGGGGTCGAGGCCGCGCGCGAACCACGCGCGGAACACGAAGATGCTGGTGTCCACGACCGTGCAGGTCGGGCACGGGGCGGGTTCACTGCAGGCGTTCAAGATCCTTCCGGATGCCGCCGATGGAGCGTTCGAGATCCGCCTGTTCTTCGGGTTTCAGGTCCAGTTCGACGATCCGTTCCATGCCCCCCTGGCCGAGGATGCAGGGGACGCCGGTGGCGACATCGCGCTGGCCGTATTCGCCGTCCAGCAGCGCGACCGTGGGCAGCACCCGACGCCGGTCGAGTGCGATCGCCTCGACCATCTCGGCGATCGCCGCGGCCGGGGCCGCGTAGGCGCTGGAGGTCTGCTTGAGGGCGAGGATCTCGGCGCCGCCGTGGCGCGTGCGCTCGACGATGGAGTCGAGGGTCTCGCGATCGAGGAACCGGTCCAGCGGGATGCCGTTGACGTGGGAGTAGCGCAGCAGCGGGACCATCGCGTCGCCATGCCCGCCCAGCACCAGGGCCTGGATGTCGTGCACCGACAGGCCGGTCTCCAGCGCGATGAAGGCCGCCATGCGCGAGGTGTCGAGCACGCCGGCCTGGCCCATGACCCGGTCGCGGCTCCAGCCGGTCTTCTGCGCCGCACGCCAGGTCAGCACGTCCACCGGGTTGGAGACCACCAGCAGGCGGCTGTCCGGAGCGTGTTGCTGCACCTGATCGAGGATCGCGTCGAGGATGGCGACGTTCTTGTCGAGGACATCGGAGCGCGACATGCCCGGCTTGCGCGGCAGCCCGGCGGTGATGATCACCAGCTCCGCGCCGGCGATGACGTCGGCCTCGTGCGAACCGGTCAGGCGGGTGTCGAAGCCCAGCAGCGGCGCGGTTTCCTGGATGTCCAGCGCGGCCCCGGCGGCGGTTCCCTCGTGGACGTCCAGCAGCGCGATCTCGCGGGCGAGGTCGCGGCGGGCGAGGAACTGCGCGGTGGATTCCCCCACCCGCCCGGCTCCGACAATGGCGATCTTCTGCATGGCCAGCGCTCCTCGGACTGTGTGTTCAGGTTCGGGCCACGCCGCTGTCGCGGGCTGCCCGGGCCACCGCCTGCGGGATGGTCTCGATCAGGCGCGGATCGAACGGCGTGGGCAGGATGTAGTCCGGTCCGAACTCCAGGTGGTCGCGGCCGTAGGCGTCCAGCACACTCTGCGGCACCGGTTCGCGCGCCAGGTCGGCGATCGCGTGGGTGGCCGCGACCAGCATGGCGTCGTTGATGCGCCGGGCGCGCACGTCCAGCGCCCCGCGGAAGATGAACGGGAACCCGAGCACGTTGTTGACCTGGTTGGGGTAGTCGGAGCGGCCGGTCGCCATGATCAGGTCGTCCCGGGTCTCGCGGGCCAGGTCCGGCCGGATCTCCGGGTCTGGATTGGACAGCGCGAAGATCACCGGATTCGGCGCCATGCTTTGCAGCATCTCGGGGGTCAGGATGTCCGGGCCGGACAGTCCGATGAATACGTCGGCGTCGCGGCAGGCGTCCTCCAGCGTGCGGTCCTCGGTGTCCACCGCGAAGATCTGCTTGTATTCATTGAGGTCTTCACGGTGACTGTGGATCACGCCATTGCGGTCGACCATGTGGATGAGATGCTTGCTCGCGCCCAGGCGTACCAGCAGCTGCATGGAGGCGATGCCGGCGGCGCCCGCGCCCACGCAGACGATCCGGGCGTCGGCCAGGTCCTTGCCCTGGATGGCCAGGGCGTTGAGCAGCCCGGCCGCGGTGATGATGGCCGTGCCGTGCTGGTCGTCGTGGAACACCGGGATGTCCAGGCGATCACTCAGGCGGCGTTCGATCTCGAAGCAGTGGGGCGCCGCGATGTCCTCGAGGTTGATGCCGCCGAAGCCGCCGGCGATCCGCGCCACGGTATTGATGAAGTCCTCGGGCTGGGCGGCGTCGACCTCGATGTCGAACACGTCGATCCCGGCAAAGGTCTTGAACAGCACGCCCTTGCCCTCCATCACGGGCTTGGAGGCCAGCGCACCGGTGTTGCCCAGTCCCAGCACCGCGGTGCCGTCGGTGATCACCGCGACCAGGTTGCCCTTGCCGGTGTAGCGGTAGACCTCGTCGGGGTTGTCGGCGATGGCGCGCACCGGGGCCGCCACGCCGGGTGAATACGCCAGCGACAGGTCGTCCTGCGTGGCAGTCGGCTTGGTGACGTGGATGGCCAGTTTCCCGGCCGGTTCGCGGGCGTGGTAGTCGAGGGCGCGCTGGTTGAAATCGTCGGACATGATTGCGAACGGGCCTTGTGCGGGCGGTGGGTTCAGTTGACCGGGTGGGTCGGCAGATCATTGCGGTCGCGGGCCGCCTCGTACAGCGGACGTACCTCGTCGGCCAGCCGGGCGAGCTCGCGCTGGCGCCCTTCCGGCGCCGGATGGGTGCTGAGGAACACCGGGTGGCGGCTGCCATTGGACTGTTCCGCCATCTTGCGCCACAGCGCCGGGGCGGCGTCGGGGTCGTAGCCGGCGCGGGCCGCCAGTTCGATGCCGATCTCGTCGGCTTCGGTTTCCATGCGCCGGCTGTGCGGCAGCTGCACCGCCAGCACCGCGCCCAGCGCGGCGCCGGTCAGCGCCAGCTCGGAGCGGTCGCCGGTGATGGCGAAGCCGGTGACCGCCAGATTGGAGGCCATCGCCACCGACATCTTCTCGGCGCTGTGGGCGGACAGGGCATGGCCGATCTCGTGGCCGATGATCTGCGCCAGTTCGTCGTCGGTCAGCTCCAGCTGCTCGATGATGCCGGAGTAGATCGCCATCTTGCCGCCGGCCATCGCGAACGCGTTGAGGGTGTCCGGCGCCTCGATGACCGCGATCTCCCAGTCCCAGTCGGCGGTCTCCGGGCGGTACTCGATGGCCTGCGCGACCAGGCGTTCGGTGATCCCGTGGACCCGTTCGGTCATCTCGGGGTCGGCGTTGATCCGGCCTTCGTCGCGTGCGCCGGAGAGCATCTCCACGTAGGCCTCGCGCGAGGCGTCGATCGCCTGGTTCTCCGAGACCAGCATCAGCTGGGAACGTCCCGTCACCGGGTTGGTGGTGCAGGCGGGCAGGCCCAGGGCCATGCCCAGTACGGCGATCAGGGCCAGCACCGGCAGGCGCCGGCGCAACGGACGGAACAGCGAGTTCATGCGTGACCAGTTCATGCGGTTTCTGCCTGCAGGTCCCGCGGGGATGCGGGATGATGACACCTCTTCAGCATACACCCTGCGGACCGCCCTGCGGAGCCCGCACGCAAACGAGGGCACCCCGAAGGATGCCCTCGCCGGATCGGCCACGCCGGCGGGGCCGATGGGCCGCCGCCTGCCTGCGGGGCCGCGTGATGCGACCTCGCGCGGGACTTCAGAACGCGAAGCGGCGCTTGAACTTGTCCACCTGGCCGGCGGTGTCGACGATCTTCTGCTTGCCGGTGTAGAACGGATGGCACTGCGAGCAGACGTCCAGGTGCATCTCGTCCTGACCCAGGGTGGAACGGGTCGTGAACTTCGTGCCACAGGTGCAGATCACGTTGACTTCGCGGTATTGGGGATGGATCTCGGCTTTCATGGTCGACTCACGCGTGTTCGGGCGAAAAGTGCGCTAGCATAGCCGCCTCCTGTGGCCGGGCGCAAGTCGACGGCGGTCTTCGCGGGGGGCGGCCGGGATCCGGACGTGCTGTCGGGCGGTGCGAACAACTCGTTGTCTTGCGGGGCGTTCCGGCGGGGCGTGCGTTTTGCCCGAAACCGGTCGGTTCGCGTCCGAGCACGTTCCCGTCATCGCGAGTCGCGAAGCGATGTGGCGATCTCCATCCGAAGCCACCTGTTCCTGCATGCAGCCCGCTTCGGCCGATTGCCACGTCGCCTTCGGCTCCTCGCAATGACGGGGCGAGGGGGCTGCGACTCGCGATGGCGGGAGCCTGCCCGCAGGCGAACAGGGCCGGCGGGCTGCTCTCCGGGCGGTACGGGCAAGTCGTTGTCTTGCGGGGCGTTGTGCCGGGGCGCGCGAGTTTTCCCCGAAACCTGTGGAAAACTTTGTGGACGAACTGTCACTGGATGGCGCCAGCGGCTTGCTGCGGCGCAGGACTCTGGATTGGTCAGTTTTTGCCCAGAGTTTTTATATTACTGAAAATAAAGTGTTCCTTGTATGTCAATGGGCCCGGGCCCGGTGCTGCCCGGGGTCGGGACCGGCGTGAAAGGACGGGAGTCGCGTTGTGAATAACATGTCCGCATTGTCAAGCGCAGTGCCGCAGGTCGGCTTTGTCAGCCTGGGCTGTCCCAAGGCGCTGGTGGATTCCGAGCGCATCCTGACCCGGCTGCGTGCCGAGGGCTACGGGATCGTCGGGGACTACACCGGGGCGGACCTGGTGGTGGTCAACACCTGCGGGTTCATCGACGAAGCGGTGGAAGAATCGCTGGGGGCGATCGGCGAGGCCCTGGCGGAGAACGGGCAGGTGATCGTGACCGGCTGCCTGGGCAAGGATGCCGAGACCATCCACGAGCGCCACCCGGACGTGCTGGCGGTGACCGGGCCGCACGCCTACGAGGACGTGGTGACGGCGGTGCACGAGCACCTGCCGCCGCCGGCGGGCACCTTCGAGACCCTGGTGCCGCCGGAGGGCATTCGTCTGACCCCGCGCCACTACGCCTATCTGAAGATCTCCGAGGGCTGCAATCACCGCTGCAGCTTCTGCATCATCCCCGGCCTGCGCGGCGACCTGGTCAGCCGCTCGATTGGCGAGGTGCTGGCGGAGGCCGAGCGCCTGGCCGAGGCCGGGGTGCGCGAGATCCTGGTGATCTCGCAGGACACTTCCGCCTACGGCGTGGACGTGAAATACCGTACCGGCTTCCATGGCGGGCGCCCGATCCGTTCCGACATCGCGCATCTCGCCGAGGCCCTGGGGCGGCTGGGGATCTGGGTGCGGCTGCACTACGTCTATCCCTATCCGCATGTGGATCGCCTGATCCCGCTGATGGGGTCCGGCGAGGAGGGCGGGCTGCTGCCCTATCTCGACATGCCGCTGCAGCACGGCCACCCGCGGGTGCTCAAGGCGATGCGCCGTCCGGCTGCGGCGGAGAAGGTGCTGGAGCGGATCGCCGACTGGCGCGCGCAGGTGCCGGACCTGACCCTGCGCTCGACGTTCATCGTGGGCTTCCCCGGCGAGACCGAGGCCGAGTTCGAGACCCTGCTGGACTTCCTGCGCGAGGCGCAGCTCGACCGCGTCGGGGCCTTTGCCTATTCGCCGGTGGACGGGGCCGAGGCCAATGCCCTGCCGGACCCGGTGCCCGAGCCCGTGCGCCAGGAACGCCTGGCGCGGTTCATGGAGGTGCAGGCGGAGATCAGTGCCGAGCGCCTGCGCCGTCGGGTGGGCACGCAGCCGGTGGTGCTGGTCGACGGCACCGACGAACACGGCGTCGTGGTCGCGCGTTCGGCCGCGGAGGCGCCGGAGATCGACGGGGTGATCCGCGTGCCGGATGCCGATCCCGACTCGGTGGAGGCGGGGGACTTCATCGAGGTGCGGGTCACGGACACCCGCGAGCACGACCTGATCGCCGAGGTCGCCGACCCGGACGAGTGACCGGGGCGGCCTCGCTCGGCGGCCGTGCTCAGCCGCCGTTGCGTTTCGGGGCCACCGGTTCCGGCGTGGCGTCCCAGATCTTCTCCGCGTAGTCACGCACCGTGCGGTCGATGGAGAAGAAGCCCATGCGCGCGATGTTGGTGAGCGCCGCGGCGTTCCAGCATTCCGGCTGTGCATACAGCGCGTCGGCCCGCTCGCAGGCCTCGCGGTAGGCGGGGTAATCGGCGAGCACGAAGAACGGATCCTGATGGCGCAGATAGTGCCCCAGTTCCGCATGGGTGGCGTTGTCGTCGCAGGTGAAATAGCCCTGCTCGAGCATCTCCACCGTACGCGTCAGGGCCGGGCGCCCGGCGAGCATCGCCTCGGGGGGCTCGCCGCGGGCGCGGTGGGCGACCACCTCGGACTCGGTCATGCCGAAGATGAAGATGTTCTCCTCGCCGACCGCGTCGCGGATCTCGATGTTGGCACCGTCCAGCGTACCGATGGTCAGCGCACCGTTCAGGGCCAGCTTCATGTTGCCGGTGCCCGACGCCTCGAAGCCCGCGGTGGAGATCTGCTCCGAGAGGTCCGCCGCGGGGATGATCACGGTCGCGGCGCTGACCTCGTAGTTGGGGATGAACACGCACTTCAGGCGGTCCCCCACCTGCGGGTCGTGGTTGATGATGTCGGCGACCTCGTTGATGACCTGGATGATGTCCTTGGCGCGCTGGTAGCCGGGGGCCGCCTTGCCGCCGAAGATCACCACCCTCGGGGGCACGTCCTCGCCGTCGCGGATGCGGTTGTACAGCTCGATCACGTGCAGCAGCTTGAGCAGCTGGCGCTTGTATTCGTGGATGCGCTTGATCTGTACGTCGAACAGGACGTCGGTGCGGATGCGGATGCCGGTGCGTTCGCGCACCAGCGCGGCCAGGCGCTCCTTGTTCTTGCGCTTGACCTGCTGAAACTTCTGTTGAAGCTCCGGATCCGCGACCCAGGGCTCCAGCGCGCGCAGGCGTTCAAGGTCGTACTGCCAGTCGTGGCCGATCTTTTCGCCGAGGAACTCGGTCAGCTCCGGATTGGCCTGGATCATCCACAGCCGGGGGGTGACGCCGTTGGTGACATTGACGAAGCGTTCCGGCCACAGCTGGTAGAAATCGGCGAACAGGGTCTGTTTCAGCAATTCGGTATGCAGCGCGGCGACACCGTTGATCTGATGCGAACCGACCACCGCCAGATGGGCCATGCGGACGTTGCGCCCGCCTTCCTCGTCGATCAGCGACAGCCGCTTGAGGCGTTCCACGTCGCCGGGGAAACGCCGGCGCACCATCTCGAGGAATTCGTGGTTGATGCGGTAGATGATCTGCATGTGCCGCGGCAGCACGCGGGTCATGAGGTCCACCGACCAGGTTTCCAGGGCCTCGGGCATCAGGGTGTGGTTGGTGTAGGCGAATACCTTGCGGCACAGCTCCCAGGCACGGGCCCAGTGCAGCTCGTGGCGGTCCATCAGCAGGCGCATCATCTCCGCCACCGCGATCGCCGGGTGGGTGTCGTTCAGCTGGATCGCGACCTGGTGGGGCAGGTCGTCCAGGGTATAGCCCAGCTCCAGGTGGCGATCGAGGATGTCGTGCAGCGAGGCGGCGACAAAGAAGTATTCCTGCTTCAGCCGCAGTTCCTTGCCGATGGCGGTGGCGTCGTTGGGGTAGAGCACCATGGAGATGCTCTCCGACTGGCTCTTGTCGGCCACCGCGCGGATGTAGTCGCCCTCGTTGAAATAGCGCAGGTCGAAGTCGCGGGTCGCCTTGGCCCCCCACAGGCGCAGGTTGTTGACGTTGCGCCGGCCATAACCCGCGGTGGGGTAGTCATAGGCCATCGCCAGGATCTGTTCGCCGTCTTCCCAGGAGTAATGTACCGATCCGTCACTCCGGTGGTGTTCCACCACCTCGCCGTAGAAGCGGATCGGGTATTTGCGTTCCGCGCGCGGGAACTCCCAGGGGTTGCCGTAGCGCAGCCAGTTGTCCGGGTGCTCGACCTGACGGTAGGGCTCGAACTGCTGGCGGAACATGCCGTACTCGTAGCGGATACCGTAGCCGAAGCCCGGATAGCCCTGGGTCGCCAGCGACTCGAGGATGCAGGCGGCCAGGCGCCCGAGGCCGCCGTTGCCCAGCGCGGCGTCATCCTCCCAGGCAACGATCTCGTCGTAGTCCTGTCCCAGCTGAGCGAGGGCCTCGCGGGTCTCGTCGAGGATGCCGGTGTTGCGCAGGTTGGCCTCCAGCATGCGCCCGATCAGGTATTCCATCGACAGGTAATAGACCCGCTTGACGTCTTCCGCGTCGAACTGGCGGCGGGTCAGCAGCCGGCGTTCGATCATGCGTTCGCGCACCGCGAACGAGGTGGCATCGAGCCAGTCGCGCTGGGTGGCCTGTTTCGGATCCTTTCCGACGAAGCGGACCATGGCATCACGGATGGACTGTTTCAGGCCCTCGGTATCGTGCGGGAGCGGGCTGAGCGGGGGGGGCCGTCGTGTCGGCGCTGGTGGACATCTTTTTTCTCCGGGGGGTTGCGGCCGGACACGCCCGCCATCGACCCCGGCGCCGTTCAGGCGGGGCGGTCGATGGCGCGGTGTCCAATATCGGTACGGAAGTATATACCCTCGAAGCGGATTTCCCCGAGGGCGGTGTAGGTCTTTTTCTGCGCGTCGGCATAATCGGTCCCCAGACCAACCACGCACAGCACGCGGCCTCCGGCGGTGATGACCTGCCCATGGTCGTCGATGGTGGTGCCGGCATGGAACACGCGGGCGTCGGGAAGCGGCTCCACCGCCTCCAGGCCCTCGATCACATCGCCCTTGCGGTATGCGTCCGGGTAGCCCTCGGCGGCGGCGACCACGCCCAGCGCCACGCGCGGGTCCCAGCGGGCCTCCACCTGGTCGAGCCGGCCGTCCAGCGCGGCCTCGACCAGCTCCGCCAGGTCGCTGTCCAGCCGCATCAGGATCGGCTGGGTCTCCGGGTCGCCGAAACGGCAGTTGAATTCCAGCACCTTCGGGTTGCCGTCGGCATCGACCATGATCCCGGCATACAGGAACCCGGTATAGGCCTCGCCGTCGGCGGCCATGCCGCGCACCACGGGTTCGATGACCTCGTGCAGGATGCGGTCGTGCAGGGTGTCGGTGACCACCGGGGCCGGCGAATAGGCACCCATGCCCCCGGTGTTGGGGCCACGGTCGCCGTCATCGCGCGCCTTGTGGTCCTGCGAGGAGGCCAGCGGCAGCACGTGCTCGCCGTCCACCATGCAGATGAAGCTGGCCTCCTCGCCCTGCAGGAATTCCTCGACAACCACCCGGTGCCCGGCCTCGCCGAAGGCATTGCCGGCCAGCATGTCGCGTACCGCGGCGCGCGCCTCGTCGGTGGTCTGCGCGAGGATCACGCCCTTGCCGGCGGCCAGGCCGTCGGCCTTCACCACGATGGGCGCGCCGTGGGTGTCAATGAACGCCAGCGCGGCGTCCTCGTCCTCGAAGCTGCCGTACGCCGCCGTGGGGATGCCGTGGCGCTGCATGAAATCCTTGGCGAAGGATTTCGATCCCTCCAGGCGCGCGGCGTCGGCGGTGGGACCGAAGATCGGCTGACCGGCGGCGCGGAAGGCGTCCACCACGCCCGCAACCAGCGGTGCCTCGGGCCCGACCACGGTGAAGGCGACATCCTCGTCCCGGGCCACGGCTAGCAGGCCGTCGATGTCGGTGGCGGCGCAGTCGACGTTCTCGCAGCCGGGTTCGCCGGCGGTGCCGGCATTGCCCGGCGCGACCAGCACGCGCGCGACCCGCTCGGACTGTGCCAGTTTCCAGGCGAGGGCGTGTTCGCGCCCGCCGCCGCCGATGACCAGGACGTTGATGGCCGTTTCGTTCATGAGCGTTCTCCTGCGGCCGCGATCAGTGGCGGAAGTGGCGCATGCCGGTGAAGACCATCGCGATGTCGTGCTCGTCGGCCGCGGCGATGACCTCCTCGTCGCGCATCGAGCCGCCCGGCTGGATCACCGCGGTGATACCGGCGCTGGCGGCGGCATCGATGCCGTCGCGGAACGGGAAAAAGGCATCCGAGGCCATCACCGAACCGGCCACCTGCAGGCCCTCGTCGGCGGCCTTGATCCCGGCGATGCGCGCGGAGTACACCCGGCTCATCTGACCGGCGCCCACGCCCACGGTCTGCTGGTCACGGGCATACACGATGGCATTGGATTTCACGTACTTGCCCACCTGCCAGGCGAAGGCCAGGTCGCGGTTCTCCTGCTCGGTGGGGGTGCGGGCGGTGACGATCTTCAGCTCCACGTCGGCCAGCGAGCCGCGGTCGGTATCCTGCACCAGCAGTCCGCCGCCGATGCGCTTGTAGTCCAGTCCCGGGGCCGCGGGGGCGTCGGGGATCTCCAGCACGCGCACGTTCTTCTTGGCGGACAGCGCGCGCAGGGCGCCGGGGGTGATCTCCGGCGCCATCACCACCTCGACGAACTGCCGGCTGACGATGGCCTGTGCGGTGTCCCCCTCCAGCGGGCGGTTGAACGCGATGATGCCGCCGAAGGCCGAGGTGGGGTCGGTCTGGAACGCGCGCTCGTAGCTCATCAGCTGCGACGGGGCGACCGCGACCCCGCAGGGGTTGGCATGCTTGACGATCACGCAGGCCGCCTCCTCGAACTGGCGCACGCACTCCCAGGCGGCGTCGGCGTCCGCGAGGTTGTTGTACGACAGCGACTTGCCCTGGTGCTGGCGGAAGCTGGCGAGCGAGCCGGGGGCCGGCTGCGGGTCGCGGTAGAACGCCGCGTTCTGGTGCGGGTTCTCGCCGTAGCGCAGGGTCTCCACGCGCTGGAAGGTCGCGTTGAGCTGGCCGGGGAAGCCTTCCCGGTGGCCGTCGTCATCCAGCGCCGACAGGTAGTTGCTGATGGCCGCGTCGTAGCGGGCCACGTGGTCGAATGCCGCCACCGCGAAGCGGAAACGCAGCGCGGCCGGGATGCCGCCGTGTTCGTCCAGGGCCTCGACGATCGCGCGGTACTGGCCGGGATCGGTGGCGACGGTCACGTCACGGTAGTTCTTGGCGGCGGCGCGCAGCATGGCCGGGCCGCCGATGTCGATGTTCTCGATCGCATCGTCCAGCGTGGCGTCGGGGCGGGCCACGGTGTTCTCGAACGGATACAGGTTGACCACCAGCAGGTCGATCGGCGGGATGTCGTGGGTCTCCATCGCCCCGGCGTCGGTATCGCGCCGGCCCAGCAGCCCGCCGTGGATCCGCGGGTGCAGGGTCTTCACCCGGCCGTCCATGATCTCGGGGAAGCCGGTGTGCTCCGAGACCTCGGTCACCGGGATCCCGTGCTCGCCCAGCAGGCGCGCGGTGCCGCCGGTGGACAGCAATTCGGTGCCGCGTTCGTGGAGATGGCGGGCGAGTTCCACCACGCCGGTTTTTTCGGAGACGGACAGCAGCGCGCGGCGCACGGGAGCCTGGGTAGTCATGGGACCTCGAAATCGCGTCAAAACGGCCATTATAGCGAAGGTGCCGGGGATGTCGCGGCCGTGCGGGCGGGTGCAGTGCCGGACGGTGCGGCCGGTGGCCGGTTTGTAATTTGGGCGCAAAACCTTTAGCGTATAAAAACACTTTCGGACACAACGCCTGCGTTCCGACGCAACGCATGGCACCGTTTGCGATCCCCGAGCCAGGCGCGCGAAAGCCGCCAGACCACGGCTCGGCACCCGGGCAACCACCGAATCCTTCCGGGTGTCAGGAACCGCCGGCCAGGCCGGCGCCGGATGCTGGAAACAACGCATCCGTATCGGGAGCCCGCGATGACGGGCCGCCCGTACCCGGTCCTCGCAGGAGAAGTTTCATGCCAGCGACCCGGGGTACGGGATCGTCTTCGGTCATGCAGGCGTTGTAACCCGGTGCATCCGTGGCCACGAGGGCCGGACGCACTTCATTGCAGCAAAGCCAAGAGGAATCAGCATGTCAGCGAACGTGAAGAACGATCAGGATTTCGGCGAGGAGCCGATTGAACGCCGCGATACCGACAACTACCACCAGGAATACACCACCGGTTTTGTCGACAAGTGGGACGACCTGATCGACTGGGACAGCCGCGCCAAGAGCGAGGGCACGTTCTTCATCGAGGAACTGAAGAAGCGTGGCGCCAAGCGCGTGCTCGACGTCGCCGCCGGCACCGGTTTCCATTCCGTGCAGCTGCTTGAGGCCGGCTTCGACGTGGTGACCGCCGACGGCGCCCACGAGATGCTCGTGAAGGCCTTCGAGAACGGCCGTTCGCGCGGCCACATCCTGCGCACGGTGCAGGCCGACTGGCGCATGCTCAACCGCGACATCTACGGCCGCTACGACGCCGTGGTCTGCCTGGGCAACTCCTTCACCCATCTGTTCAACGAGCACGACCGCCGCAAGGCCCTGGCCGAGTTCTACTCCGCCCTGAACCATGACGGCGTGCTGATCCTGGACCAGCGCAACTACGACACCATCCTGGATCACGGCTACTCGTCCAAGCACACGTACTACTACTGTGGCGACGACGTGCAGGTGGAGCCGGCCCACGTCGACGAAGGCCTGGCCCGCTTCCAGTACCGCTTCCCCGACGGGTCCGAGTACTTCCTGAACATGTTCCCGCTGCGCAAGGCCTATGTCCGCCGCCTGATGCGCGAGGTCGGTTTCCAGAAGATCGACACCTACGGGGACTTCCAGGAGACCTACCGCGAAGCCGATCCGGACTTCTTCATTCACGTCGCCGACAAGACCTATCTCGAGGACGAGAATCGATGAGCCAGGACTATTCCGACGTCGTTGAAACGGCACGCGACTATTACAACAGCGCGGACGCCGACACCTTCTACAAGATGGTGTGGGGCGGCGAAGACCTGCACATCGGCCTGTACGAGTATCAGGACGAGCCGATCGGTGACGCCAGCCGGCGCACCGTGGCTCACATGGCCGACATGCTGGGCGAGCCGGAGCCGCACTGGCGCGTGCTCGACATGGGCGCGGGTTACGGTGGCGTGGCCCGCTACCTGGTGGAGAACTACCGCTGTGACGTGACCGCGCTCAACCTCTCCGAGAAGGAAAACGAGCGCGATCGCGAGATCAACCGGGCGCGTCAGCTGGACCACAAGATCACCGTGGTCGACGGCTCCTTCGAGAAGGTCGACGAGCCGGACGAGTCCTACGACGTGGTGTGGTCCGAGGATTCGTTCCTGCACAGCCCGAACGAGGACAAGTACCAGGTCATCCAGGAGGCGGCGCGGCTGCTCAAGCCGGGTGGCTGGCTGATCTTCACCGACCCGATGCAGACCGACAACTGCCCGGACGGCGTACTGGACCCGATCCTTGCACGCATCCACCTCGATTCGCTGGCCTCGCCGTCCCTGTACCGCGATGCGGCGCAGAAGGCCGGGCTGCGCGAGATCGGTTTCGAGGAGCATTCCGGGCAGATCTCGACGCACTACGGTCGGGTGAAGCAGGAACTGGAGTCGCGCGAGGAGGAGCTCAAGCGCTTCATCTCGCAGGACTACATCGACCGCATGAAGCAGGGCCTGCAGCACTGGGTCGACGGGGGCAACTCCGGGTACCTGACCTGGGGCATCTTCCGCTTCCGCAAGCCGGAATAAGAAGGCCCGTTATCGCGGGTCCTGCGGGCGTGCGTCGTCCGGGGCCCGCCAGGTTCCGCCCCGTCGACCCTCGGCGGGGCGGAATCGTATCTTGTAGTCCATGCGGGGTGCGTTCGGGATCCAGTACCCGAGATAGACATGCGGCAACCCCAGGTTCCGCGCATGCTCGATCTGGCACAGGATGCCGAACGTGCCCAGCGCACGGGCCGGAAGGTCCGGCTCGTAGAAGGTATACATGGCCGACAGCCCCTGCGGCGTACGATCGGTGATGGCGACGCCGAGCAGTTGTCCGGCGCGGCGGAACTCCAGTAGCTCCACCGGGGCGCTGCGTTCCGTCAGCATGCCGGCGTATTCCTCGCGATTCATCTGCTCCATGCCGCCACCCGCGTGGCGGTTGCGCAGATAGCGCAGGAACAGCGGCATGTGTTCGTCCAGGTCGGCCTCGGTGCGACCGTCGCCCGCCCCCGGCGGGGCGCGATATTCGATATCGAGGTCGGCGTTGGCGCGCAGGCAGCGGCGCTGGCTGCGGTTCGGGCGGAAGGCGGCCACCGGTATGCGCACCGGCACGCAGGCATCGCAGGCGGGGCAGTGGTGGCGATAGACAAAACGGCCGCTGCGGCGAAAGCCCTCGGCCAGCAGGGCCCCGAAGCCGGCGGCATCCAGCCGGGCCTCGGGGTCGACCAGCAGGGACTGCATCTCGCGCCCGTCCGTGATGTACGGACAGGGCTGCGGGGCAGTCAGATACCAGCGGATCGGGGATTCCTGCATTCCGCTATCCTGACAGCTCCGGCCCGGGGCGCCAACGCATACCGGGCCGTGCCCCCGCCACCGGCGGGACATGACCGGGGTTCGATGCCCGGCATGCTAAAGTAATGACATTTGAAACCAATGGTGTACGGCACATGACGGCAACGCGACAAGATCTCGAGAACGCCCTGAAGGAACGCATCCTGATTCTGGATGGCGGCATGGGCACGACCATCCAGCTGTACGATCTGCAGGAGGCGGACTATCGCGGCGAGCGCTTCAAGGACTGGGAAGGCGACCTCAAGGGCAACAACGACCTGCTCTCCCTGACCCGCCCGGACATCATCGAGCAGATCCACAACGATTACCTCGAGGCCGGCGCCGACATCATCGAGGCGAACACCTTCAACGGTACCCGCATCGCGATGGCGGACTACCACATGGAGGATCTTGTCCCCGAGCTGAACCGCGAATCCGCGAAGCTCGCGCGCAAGGCCGCCGATGCCTGGACCGAGAAGACCCCGGATCGTCCGCGCTACGTGGCCGGCATCCTCGGCCCGACCAACCGCACCGCTTCCATCTCGCCGGACGTGAACGATCCGGGCGCGCGTAACGTCGATTTCGACACCCTGGTCGAGGCCTACAAGGAGGCCGCCGAGGCGCTGGTCGAGGGCGGGGTGGACCTGCTGCTGATCGAGACGGTGTTCGACACCCTGAACGCCAAGGCCGCGATCTTCGCGGTCAAGACCCTGGAAGACGAGCTCGGGAAGGACCTCCCGGTGATGATCTCCGGCACCATCACCGACGCCTCCGGTCGTACCCTTTCGGGCCAGACCACCGAGGCCTTCTGGAATTCCGTGCGCCATGCGAACCCGATCTCCATCGGTCTGAACTGCGCGCTGGGGGCCAAGGAGATGCGCCAGTACGTGGCCGAGATGTCGCGCATTGCCGACACCCACGTGTCCGCGCACCCCAACGCCGGTCTGCCCAACGAGTTCGGTGACTACGACGAGACCCCGGAGCAGATGGCCGCGGACGTCGGCCCGTGGGCCGAAGAAGGCCTGCTGAATATCATCGGCGGCTGCTGCGGCACCCTGCCGGAGCATATCCGCGCGATCCGCGAGGCGGTCGAGAAGTTCCCGCCGCGCAAGGTGCCGGAGGTCTCTCCGGCCTGCCGCCTGTCCGGTCTGGAGCCGTGCAACATCGACGATAACTCGCTGTTCGTGAACGTCGGCGAGCGCACCAACGTGACCGGCTCGCGCAAGTTCCTGCGCCTGATCCAGAACGAGGAATACGACGTCGCGCTGGAAGTCGCGCTGAACCAGGTCGAGGGCGGCGCCCAGATCATCGACATCAACATGGACGAGGGCATGCTGGAGTCGCAGGATGCGATGGTCCGCTTCCTCAATCTGCTGGCCGGCGAGCCCGACATCGCCCGCGTGCCGGTGATGATTGACTCCTCCAAGTTCGAGATCGTCGAGGCCGGCCTGAAATGCGTGCAGGGCAAGCCGGTGGTCAACTCGATCTCCATGAAGGAGGGCGAGGAGAACTTCATCCGGCAGGCCGAACTGTGCCGCCGCTACGGCGCCGCGATCGTGGTCATGGCCTTCGACGAGGATGGCCAGGCCGACAACGAGGACCGCCGCGTCGAGATCTGTACCCGCGCCTACAAGCTGCTGACCGAGAAGGTTGGCTTCCCGGCCGAGGACATCATCTTCGACCCGAACATCTTCGCGATCGCGACCGGCATCGAAGAGCACAACAACTACGGCGTCGACTTCATCGAAGCGGTGCGCCGCATCAAGAAGGACCTGCCGCACGCCCTGGTCTCCGGCGGCGTGTCCAACGTGTCGTTCTCGTTCCGCGGCAACGAGCCGGTGCGCGAGGCGATCCACGCGGTGTTCCTGTACCACGCCATCAAGGCGGGCATGGACATGGGCATCGTCAACGCCGGCCAGCTGGCGGTCTACGACGATATCGACGCGAAGCTTAAGGAAGCGGTCGAGGACGTGGTCCTGAACCGCCGCGATGACGCGACCGATCGCCTGCTCGAGCTGGCCGAGGAGTACAAGGGCCAGGGCGGTGGCAAGAAGGAAGAGAACCTCGAGTGGCGCGAGTGGGAAGTCAGCAAGCGCCTCGAGCACTCCCTGGTCAAGGGTATCGACACCTACGTGGTGGACGACACCGAAGAGGCCCGTCAGGCCTACGACCGCCCGATCCAGGTGATCGAAGGCCCGCTGATGGACGGCATGAACGTGGTCGGCGACCTGTTCGGCGAGGGCAAGATGTTCCTGCCGCAGGTGGTCAAGTCCGCGCGCGTGATGAAGAAGGCCGTGGCCCACCTGATTCCGTACATCGAGGCCGAGAAGACCGGCACCGAGAACAACGGCAAGATCCTGATGGCCACGGTGAAGGGCGACGTCCACGACATCGGCAAGAACATCGTCGGCGTGGTGCTGCAGTGCAACAACTTCGAGGTGATCGACATCGGCGTGATGCAGCCGGGGGCCGACATCCTGAAGGCGGCCAAGGAGCATGACGTCGATGTCATCGGCCTGTCCGGCCTGATTACCCCCTCGCTGGAGGAGATGGCCAACTTCGCCGCCGATCTCGAGCGCGAAGGCATGACCACGCCGCTGATGATCGGGGGCGCGACCACCTCGCGCGCCCACACCGCAGTCAAGATCGAGCCGAACTACTCCGGTCCCGTGGTCTGGGTGAAGGACGCCTCGCGTGCGGTGGGTGTGGCCCAGAGCCTGATCAGCCCCGAACTGCGCGAGAACTACGCCGCCGAGATCCGCGAGGAATACGAGAAGCTGCGCGTGCAGAACGCCGGGCGCAAGAAGAAGGTCCAGTGGCTGTCGCTGGAGAAGGCCCGCTCCAACAAGCCGGAGATCGACTGGTCCGCCTACGCCCCGACCAGGCCGAAGGCGCTGGAGACCGACGACCTGCCGGGCGAGCCGACCGTGCTGCATCCGCACGGCGATGGCTCGGTGCTGCTGCGCTTCGATGACTTCGACCTGAACAAGGTCAAGGAGTACATCGACTGGACGCCGTTCTTCCATTCCTGGCAGCTGCATGCGGCCTACCCGCGCATTCTCGAAGACGAGAAGGTCGGGGAAGAGGCACGCAAGCTGTTCAAGGATGGCCAGGAGATGCTGCAGCGCATGATCGACGAGAAGTGGGTGACCTGCCGCGGCGTGGTCGGCTTCTTCCCGGCGAACAGCGTCGATGACGACGACATCGAGGTCTATGCCGACGAGAACCGCAGCCAGGTGCTGAAGAAGCTGCACCACCTGCGCCAGCAGACCGAGAAGCGTCGCGGTCAGCCCAGCCACTCGCTGGCGGACTTCGTGATGCCGAAGGAGGCCGGTGGCCCGGACTACATCGGTGCGTTCGCCGTCAGTGCCGGCGGTGACGTGGATGCGAAGGCCGAGGAATACGAGAAGGCCAACGACGACTACCACGCCATCCTCGTGAAGAGCCTGGCCGACCGCCTGGCCGAGGCCTTCGCCGAGTGCATGCACGAATACGTGCGCAAGTACTACTGGGGCTACGTCGCAGACGAGCAGCTGGCCAACGAGGACCTGATCGAAGAGAAGTATCAGGGCATCCGTCCGGCACCCGGTTACCCGGCCTGCCCCGAGCACACCGAGAAGGCCACGCTGTGGGAGCTGCTGCAGGCGGAGGAAAACGCCGACATGACGCTCACCGAGAGCTACGCCATGCTGCCGGTGTCGGCCGTGTCCGGCTGGTACTTCGCGCATCCCGAGTCGCGCTACTTCGGCCTCGGCAAGGTCAACCGCGACCAGGTCGAGGACTACGCGAAGCGCAAGGGCATGTCGTTCGAGGAGGCCGAGCGCTGGCTCGCGCCGAACATCGGCTACGACGACAGCGACGAGGCCAAGGCGGAAGCCGCGGCCGAGCGCGAGGCGCGCAGCGCGTAACCGCAGGGTCCGCCCTGCGACCCGAATCAGGCCCCGCCCCGTGCGGGGCCTTTTTCGTGGGCGCAATCCCGCGGAAGACCTGCCCCGGTTTCCGCGCATCGCCGGATGTTTGTATCCTGCAGGCATGTCCCGGCGGGCGCCCGCGCTCGTCGCCCCATCCCAACGGAGCCCCGCATGACCTCAGGTCAGGAAAGCGATTCCACCCAGCACGTCCTCACCCTGCGCCAGACCCGGCTGGAGGACTATGACGACATCCGCGAGATCATGGAGCGGGTCTACCAGGACCTGGACGGGGCGTGGAGCGAAGCGCAGTTCCGCTCCCAGGTGACGCGTTTCCCCGAAGGCCAGATCTGCATCGAGGACAACGGGAAGGTGGTGGCCGCCGCCATCAGCCTGATCGTCGAGTACAAGCGCTTCGGCGATCACCACAACTACTGGCAGATCACCGGCAACGGCTTTCTCACCACTCACGACCCGGACGGGGACACGCTCTACGGCGTGGACATCTTCGTGCACCCCGATTACCGCGGCCTGCGCCTGGGGCGGCGCCTGTACGACGCGCGCAAGGAGCTGTGCGAAAAGCTGAACCTGCGGGCGATCGTGGCCGGCGGCCGCATCCCCGGATACGAGGTCCATCGCGACGAGATGACGCCGCAGCAGTACGTGGAGAAGGTCAAGAACCACGAGGTCACCGATCCGATCCTGACCTTCCAGCTGGCGAACGATTTCCACGTGCGCAAGATCATCACGGACTACCTCCCGGACGACGAAAAGTCCGGGGCGTATGCCACGCTGATCGAGTGGCTCAACATCTATTACGAGGAAAAGGAAAAGCTGATCGGCGGCAGCCGTTCGGACGTGCGCATTGGCGTGGTCCAGTGGCAGATGCGGCCGACCCCGGACCTCGATGCCCTGTTCCAGCAGGTGGAGTACTTCGTGGACGCGGTGTCGGGTTACCGCGCCGACTGCGTGTTGTTCCCGGAGTTCTTCAACGGACCGCTGATGGGCGCGTTCAACCAGGACTATCCGGCCGAGGCCGTGCGCCGCCTGGCGGAATACACCGAGGACATCCGCGAGGAGATGGTGCGTCTCGCGCTGTCCTACAACATCAACATCGTCGCCGGTTCGATGCCCGAATACCACGACGACGTGCTGCGCAACGTGTCCTACCTGTGCCGCCGCGACGGGACCTGGGATCGCCAGTACAAGCTGCACGTGACCCCCGACGAGATCGGCTACTGGGGGCTGCAGGGCGGCGACGAGGTGCATGTCTTCGATACCGACTTCGGCAAGATCGGCATCCTGATCTGCTACGACGTCGAGTTCCCCGAGCTGCCGCGGGTGATGGCCGATCACGGTCTGCAGATCCTGTTCGTGCCGTACTGGACGGACACCAAGAACGCCTATCTGCGGGTACGCCGCTGCGCCCAGGCCCGGGCGATCGAGAACGAGTGCTACGTGGTCATGTCCGGCTCGGTGGGTAACCTCCCGCGGGTGGAGAACATGGACATGCAGTACTCGCAGGCCGCGGTGTTCACCCCTTCCGACTTTGCGTTCCCGCACGACGCGGTGGCCGCCGAGGCGACCCCGAACACCGAGATGACCCTGATCGTGGATCTCGACCTCGACAACCTGAAGGAACTGCGCAACCACGGCTCGGTGCGCAATCTGCGGGACCGTCGGCGGGATCTCTACGCGATCGACTGGAAATCCAGCCCCGTATAGAGACGTCCGGAGCCAAAACGTGAAGATCTTCCGCGGATCCCCGCCGGGGCGGGGTGGTATTGTTCGATCATCAGCCGTAATCTGAACTACGGACGTGTCGTCCGCTGCCGTGGGCGCAGGAGGCCACGGAAAGGCATCGAGGTTTTCAGGGGGTAACCATGGCGGAAGCAGTGACGAGCGAAACGCCCGGGGCGTCTGCCGGCGGGCCGCGTACGGCCGTTCTGGTCGTGGACGATTCCAAGGTCATCCGCGTGGCCCTGCAGCGCATCCTCCGGGATACCCATACCGTGTACGAGGCCGCGGACGGCGAAGAGGCATGGGCCCGCCTGCAGGAACAGAACGACATCGGTCTGGTGCTGACCGATCTCTCCATGCCCAGGCTCGACGGGCAGGACCTCCTGATGCGCATCCGGGACGGCGCCGATGGCGTTCCCGCGGATCTCCCCGTGGGGATCGTTACGGGGCAGGAGAACGACGAACAGTCCGAGGAAGACTGGCGTTCCATGGGCGCGAACGCCGTGCTCAAGAAACCGTTCGTGCCGGGACGGGTCCGCGAGGTGGTGGCCGAGCTCCTGCCCGAGCATCCCGTGGCCGACGAGGAGACCGAGGCCGAGCTGCGCCACCTGCGTGACGAGGTCGAGCGGCTGCGGCGCGAACTGATGCTGCGCCAGAGTTCCTCCGGGGATCGCGAGCTGCACAACGAACTGGACCGGCTGCGCCAGGCCCTCGCCGAGTCCCGCGACGATGCCACCGCTGCCTATCAGCGCGCCGACGAATACGAGGAAAAGAGCCGTTCGCTCGAGCAGGAGCTGGAAGAGGCGCGCCAGCGCCTGAGCGAGGCCAGCGAGACCCTGGAGCAGGCGCAGGAACAATCGGCGGAGGAGGCCGGGGCCACGTCCGACGACGACCGCCAGCAGCGGGTGACCGAGCTGGAAGGCGAGGTGATCCGGCTGGAGCACGAGCTGGTCGAGCTGGAGCGCGAGCGCGACAAGGCCCGTGAGGAACGCGATGCGGCGAACAAGACCGCCGAGCGCCTGCGCGGGGAACGCAATCAGCAGACCGAACGCGCGTCGGCGGCGGAGGCCGCGCAGCACGAGCTGGAGACGCAGTGCTCCGATCAGGAGAGTACGCTGGCCCAGCTGCGCGACAGCCTTGAACAGCGTGAACGCGAGCTGTCGGAGGCGATGCACAAGAACAAGTCCCTGCGCGCGCGCATCCGTGATCTGGAGCTGGAGCTCAACGGGGGGCCGAAGGCCGCGCCGGAGGCCGAGGGGCCTGCCTCGGAGCAGGGTGGGGAGGCCCCGGCCGCGACCGGCTCCGGGAAAGCCAGCTTTGATCCCCCCAGCGATCGCCTGTGGTCGCGGCCATGGTTCCGCGGGGTGCTGGTGGCCGCGGTGCTGGCCGTGATCTTCCTGGGCGTGCTGATCTACCTCCGGGGGTTCTGAGCCCCCGGAGGTTCGTGCAGCGCCCGCGTCGGGCCTATTTCAGACGACGCTCCAGGGCCCCCAGCAGGTACTGCCAGGAATCCCGGTCGGCGCGTTCGTCATAGCCCACCGGCATGTCGAAGCGCTCGGCGATGCTGTCGGCGTCGGGGTTGGTGAAGCTGTGCAGCACGCCACCGAAATCCACCAGGGTCCAGTCCGCGTCGGCGTTGTCCATCTCCTCGCGGAAGGCATCCACCTGTTCTTTCGGCACCATCGGGTCGGCCGCACCATTGAAGACCAGGACCTCGGGCTTCAGGGTGTCGGCCGACGCCGGGTGCTCGGTGGCCAGTGCGCCGTGGAAGCTTGCCACCAGGGCCAGATCGGCTCCGGCGCGTGCCGCTTCCAGCGCCACCGTGCCGCCAAAGCAGTAGCCCACGGCCGCCACCGGTTGGTCCGCGGTCTGATCGTGGCCGCGCAGGTAGTCGTGCGCGGCGCCGAAGCGCTCCAGCATCATGTCCCGGTTTTCGCGCACCTGCCCGGCGAACTCGCCGGCCTCGGACGGATGGTCCGCGGTGCGGCCGTCGCCGTACATGTCCAGCGAGAAGGCGGTATAGCCTTCCGCGGCCAGCTGCTCGGCGCGGCTGCGGGCGTAGTCGTTGTGCCCCCACCATTCGTGGACCACCAGCACGCCCGGACGCGGACCTTCGACCGACGGGTCCCAGGCGATGAAGCCCTCGAAGGTCTGCCCGTCGTGCTCGTAGGTCACGGATTCGGTGTGCAGGTCGGCCAGCGCCAGGCCAGGGAACAGTGCGGCCAGCGCCACGGCGGCACTCAGGGTTCGCAGTGGTTGCATGGGTGTCTCCTTGTCGAATCGCCGAATCGGCCATTCGAGTATGGTCCCGCTCCGGAATGCGAACAAGAGCGCCCGTTCCGGGATGCGTCGGGGCCGCGCAGGGGCTAAGCTGGAAATGCGGCGCGGAAGGGTAATGCCGCACGGGAGGAGATCCGATGAGCGACGAGACGGGCTTTGCGAGCCTCGAGGCCCGGGTGGAGGCGGCCGACCGGCTGCTGGCCATGCCGCAGGTGGTGTTCGAGGTCTCGCGGCTGCTGGACGACGACGAAAGTACCCAGCCGCAGATCGCTGCGGCCCTCGGGCGTGATCCCGGTCTGGTGGCTCATGTGCTGCGTCTGGCCAACAGCCCGGCCTACGCGCCGTCGCGCGCGGTGGATTCGATCGAGCGGGCGGTGGCGATGCTGGGGCGCGACGTCCTGCAGCGTCTGGTGGTGGCGAGTGCCGTGACGCGCTCCATGAACACCCTCCCCGAGCAGGAGCGTCTGCCGCTGGAGACCTTCTGGCGTCATTCGGCCTACTGCGCCGTCATCGCCCGGCAGCTGGCGCAGGCGGTGGCCCCGCGTGCGGCCGGCGTGGTCTTTCTGGCGGGCTTGCTGCACGACCTGGGCAAGCTGCTGCTGTTCTCGCAGTCGCCCGAAGCGGCGCACCGCGCCTTCCTGGCGAGCCTGGATACCGCGCAGGGCCCGTCGCCGCAGGCCGCCGAGCGCGAACAGATGGGCTTCGACCACGCCCGTCTGGGCGGGGCACTGGCCGAGCACTGGGGGCTGCCCGAGGCCCTGGTGGAGGGCATTGCCTGGCACCACGATCCGCTTTCCGCCAGCGATCGCCATCGACCCTCGGTGGCCCTGGTGCATCTGGCCAACACCGGCGCCCATCTCGCCGAGATCGATTCGCGCGACTGGGCCGACGCGCCGCCGCTGGAGGAGCAGGCCTGGTCGATCGCCGGGGTCTCGCCGGAAATGCTGCTGCAGGCGGTGGAAGACGCCCAGCACGAGGTCCTGGCGGTGCAGGCCCTGTCCGATCCGGAGGTGGGTACGCCGGCCGGCTGATGGCCATGCGAGAACCCGGGCGGGGCGGCGGCGGTCTACCAATCCGCGCCGCAGTGCTCCGCCTATAGCCGCTCAGCGGCTTAGGGGGTGGTGAAGCGGCGCATGGCGGTCCCGCCAGAAAAATTGCATCAATGGATGCTCGGCGTATATTGGAGCCACGATGGTTCAGCGCAAAGTCACCTATCGGCTTTACCCCACGCCAGAGCAGCGTAGAGCCCTGGAGCACCAGCGTTGGGTCCATTGCCTGTTGTGGAACGAGGCGCTGGCCGAACGGCGGTGGGCCTGGGGCGAGCGTCGGGAATCACTGAAGTTCTCGGATCAGTGCAAGATTCTGACGAAGTGGCGCCATCAGTCGAAATTGCTTCGCGGTCTCAATGCCCAGTCCGAACAGGTCACGCTCAAACGCCTGGACCTGGCGTTCAAGCATTTCTTTCGCCGGGTGCAAAACGGCGAGACGCCCGGGTTTCCCCGCTTCAAGCCGCTGCATCGCTTCAAGGGCTGGGGGTACAAAAACCACGGTGACGGCTGGAGCCTGATCACCAACGAGCGGATGAAGCACGGCACCCTGCGCCTGTCCGGCATCGGCAAGGTGGCCATCCGGGGTAAACCCCGCACACCGGGCACCCCGAAGACCTGCGAGATCATCCGGCTCGGCGGGCGTTGGTACGCGTGTGTGACGCTGGACTGCGAGCCGGAGCGGGAGCGTGGCGATCAACTCGGCGGACTGGACTGGGGCGTTGAGACCTTTGCCACCATGGCAACCCCCGAGGGGACCGAAACCATCGACAACCCGCGCCATCTGGTTCGGACCCTGGGCGAGATCCGCCGGGTCCAGCGGGATATCTCCCGCAAGGAGGAGGCGGCGAAGAAGGCGTCCGGCAGGACGCGCCGCTTCCCGGTCTCCAACCGGCTCCAGCGGCAATACGAGCGCCTGCGCCGCCTTCATCGCAAGGTGGCGAATCAGCGCGATGATTTTCTGCACCAGACGACGGCGCGGCTTGTTGGACAATTCGCCGTCCTGGGGCTGGAGGCGCTGAACATCCGCAACATGACCGCCTCGGGCGGTCCGTACAAAAAGGGCCTGAACCGCAGCATCCTCGATGCCGCCGGCGGGGCTTTTCATCAACGGCTCGGGTACAAAGCGGAGGAGGCTGGTGCCTGGGCGATGGAGGCCCCGACGCGGCAGCTCAAGCCCTCGCAGACCTGCCACGCCTGCGGGCGTCAGGAGAAGAAGCCGCTCGGCCAGCGGCACCATGCGTGTGCCTGTGGCGCGTCCTGTTCACGGGACGAAAACGCCGCCCGGGTCCTGATGGCCTGGGCCGAGCAGCAAGTGATTCGGTCGGGAACCGGGCCGACGCGTGGAGGGCGGTAAGACCGGATCATCC
The DNA here is from genome assembly GCF_000428605.1 of Thioalkalivibrio sp. ALE19. Lineage (NCBI taxonomy): Bacteria > Pseudomonadati > Pseudomonadota > Gammaproteobacteria > Chromatiales > Ectothiorhodospiraceae > Thioalkalivibrio > Thioalkalivibrio sp. ALE19. Next base: position 23,382 of record NZ_AUAG01000026.1, on the reverse strand, counting down.
CCGGATGATCCGGCACGCCCCGTGAAGCGCGAAACTCACGCCATAGCCTGAATGGCTTGGCGGGAGTAGTTCATCGGAATGACTGTGAGGAACTTGCCATGACCCGTTGCTCCCGCGCTCGCTCTGTTCCCGGAATACCGTGTTCCGGCCGTGTGCTCCGGTTGGCACTGCTGCTGATCGTCGGCCTCGGCGTGGTCGGTTGCGCCTCGGTGCCCGAGCGGCTGGGGCCACTTCCCGACCAGCGCCTGGATCTGGCTACGGTGCGTGCCGATGTGGCTGCCGCCGCAGGTGCGCTCGTGGTCTGGGGCGGGGTGGTTGCGGGGGTCGAGAATACCGACGACGGGACCCGTCTGGAGATCGTCGCGCGCCCTCTGGGACGCGATGCGCGGCCGCGGGAAACCGATGTCTCTCCCGGGCGGTTTCGCGTGTGGGTGGATGACTTCCTCGAACCGCGGGACCATGCCCCGGGGCGCGAGGTGACCGTGCGCGGACGGATTGCGGGCAGCGAAGAAGGCCGCATTGGCGAGCATGTCTACGAGTTCGTGCAGCTGGAGGCCGAGGCCGTGCATCTCTGGGAACGACGCCCGCCGCCGCAGGATCGACGGTACGACCCGTGGTATGACCCGTGGTACCACTCGGGCATGCCCCGCGGTTACTACGGGCCCGGCTGGCGTCACCCCCGTCTGCTGCATCACGATCCGTATCACGACGGGCACTTCCGGTGAATCCGATGCACGAAGACAGATCCGGTAACCGTTGTTTGTCCCGTCGCGTGTCGGGCGTTGCGCGGGCTCTGCTGGCGGCCCTGCTGGCGCTGGCCCTCGCGGGTTGCGCGGCCACGCCGCTGGAGCCGCGCGCGGTTACCGCCGAGCGGCTGCCGCAGACCGACCAGATGTGGGGCGGCGTCATCGCCGAGGTCGACCACGGCCCCGAAACCACCGTGCTGGAGGTTCTGGCCTATCCATTACGGGGGCAGGAGCCACGCACCGGGGCGGCCAGTCAGGGGCGTTTCCGGGTCGTGGTGGACGGCTTCCTCGATCCGGTGGATTATCGCCCCGGGCGCCGCGTGACGGCCACCGGACCGGTCACCGCGGTCGAGACTGGCCGGATCGGCGAGGCGGAATACCGCTTCCCGGTACTGGAAGCCCGGCAGCTGCATCTGTGGCCGGCGGGCACTCCCGCCGCGCCCGGACGGGTGAACTTCGGCATCGGTATCGGGATCGGACTGTGACCCGTTCAACCGTTTCAATCAGGGAGTGACATGCAAGCCATCCAGTTCAACGAGCCCGGCTCCGCCGACGTTTTATACCTGGGCGAATGCCCCGACCCGGTGATCCGCGAGCCCGACGAGGTGCGTGTGCGCCTGCTGGCGGCCGGCGTGAATCCGGTCGACACCAAGGTCCGGGCGGGCGGCATGCTGGTCGAGGGCGCGCCGCACAATACCCCCGGCTGTGACGGCGTAGGGATTGTCGAGGCCTGCGGCGACGCGGTGCAGCACGTTCGCCCGGGGCAGCGCGTGGCGTTCTGTTTCGGTGGCACCGGCGCCGATCCGGGGACCTGTGCCGAACAGGCGGTGGTGCCCGAGGCCGCCCTGGTGCCGGTGCCCGATGCGGTCTCCGACGCCGAGGCGGCGGCGCTGCCGTTGGCGTGGATCACGGCCCGGGAGGCGCTGATCGACCGCGGCGGCCTGCAGAAGGGCGACTATGTCCTCGTGCATGCGGCCAGCGGAGGAGTCGGGCAGATGGCGGTCCAGCTGGCGCGGGCGGCCAATGCCCGGGTGCTCGGGCTGGTGCGCAGTGATGCCGGTGTGGAGGTGATGCGCGCCCTGGGGGCGGATCACGTGGACATCCGCAGTGACCGAGCCGCGACGGATATCGCCGCCTTCACCGACGGGCGTTATTTCGACCTGGTGCTGGATACCGTCGGTGGCGACACCTTCGTCGAGGGACTGGGGCAAATCCGCTTTGCCGGGCGCCTGGTGACCCTGCTGGCACCGCCCGACGGCATGGACTGGAACCCGGCGCGGCTGCAGAACGCGGCCATCCATCTGGAGCTGATGCTGACGCCGATGCTGCAGCGCAGCCGGACGGGGCTGGCGCGTCAGGCGAAGATCGTGGCCGACGGGCTGACACGCCTGGAGGCCGGCACCCTGGAGGTCAACGTCGAGGACGTCTTGCCGCTGGCGCAGACCGCGGAGGCGCACCGGCGGATCGAGGCCGGCGGGCGTCGCGGCAAGCTGGTATTGCGCATCCCTGACTGATGCGGGCCCGACCGAGGCGGGCCTGAGCGGGGAGCCGGGTCTTCAGCCGCCGAACAGGTGGCTGAAGACCCGCGCCCCGCCGATGTAGGTGCCGGCGGCCGAGCCCAGGGTCGTCAGCAGGAACACCAGCAGCACGCGCGAGACCCGGTTGTGCCACCAGCCCCGGGCGTGGGTGGTGTCCTGGCGCAGGCGGGCGAAATCCGAGACCCGGGGCTTGCGCAGGAAGATCTCCGCGGCGGCAGCCACGAAGCCGACCCCGATGGTGGGGTTCAGGGAGGTCAGCGGCGCGGCCAGCGCCGCGGTCAGCAGGGTCAGCGGATGGGCCAGGGCGATCGCCGCTCCCACCGCGGCCAGTCCGCCATTGATGACCACCCAGTCGATGATCATCTGAATCCCGATGTCGGGGTTGCGCAGGAATCCGATCACGAAGCCGGTGAGGATCACCCCGACCACGACCCACGGGATGACCTTCGGCCAGCGGGCCTTCGGCGGGGCCTGGTCGAGTTCGTCCAGGATCTCGTCGGGCGGCCGTTGCTGCTGACCGATCTGTTCGGCGATGCCGGCCAGATGCCCGGCGCCGACCACTGCGAGGATGCGCCGGTGCTCGCCGCTGGCGGCCATGCGGCGCAGATGCGCGGCCATGTACAGGTCGCGTTCGTGGATCAGTGTGCCGTACAGGGCCTCCGACTGTTCGGCGAACTCGCTGAAGGTGTTTTCCAGCATGTCGCCTTCCTTCAGACGCTCGATCTCGCTCTCGTCGATCTTTTCGCGGCTGAGCACGCTGCCCAGCAGGCCGCCGACCAGGCCCATGCGCTGCCACCACGGCACGGCCCGGTAGGTGCGTCGGAGGGTCAGTCCCAGGTCGCGGTCGATCAGCGCCAGCGGCACGCCCTGATCCAGGGCGCCGTCCATGGCCGCGCGCATCTCCGCCCCCGGCTCAATCCCGTACTGCTCGGCCAGACGCTGCTGATAGGCCCCCAGGGCGAGACTGGCGGCGATCATCGGGGCCTGGCCCTGCCGGATCACGCTGAACAGGTCCATCCGGCCCAGCGCATCCGGGTCCAGCATGGCCCGCTGGCGGCTCTCGCACAGCTCGATGGCGACCGCGTCGAAGCTTTCGGTGTCGATCAGGCTGCGTACCCGGTCCGCGCTGGCCCGCGAGACATGGGCGGTGCCCAGCAGCACGACCTCGGTGTCCCCCAGCTGCAGTACGCGATGGGGTTCGCTGGCGATCAGGTCCTCGACGTTCGGAGTCATGTTCGGGCCGGTGGGCTGTTTTCGGGTGATCGAATCCTATCAGGCTCGTTCGCCGCCTGCCGGTTCACGGGGCGGGCCGCAACGGCTCACCCGGGGTCTCCGGCCCGTCCGCCGGGCCGCGCAGGGAGTCCAGACGCTCCAGCACGCGCCGGCCGCGTTCACGGGCGCTGCGCAGCCCGGCGTGTTCGGGATCGAGTTCCAGGGCGCGTTCCCAGGTGTCCAGGGCGTCGTGAATGCGGCCGGCGGCGTAATGCGCGCTGCCCTGTTCCAGCAGCTCGGCCGTGTGTGCGTCGCGTTGTTCTTCCCAGCGCTCGCACAGGGCATCGTGGCGGTCGCGAGCGCTGTCACCCAGGCGGTCGGTGGCGATGTTGCGGCAATGCTGCCGGGCCGCGATCAGGTCTTCCTCGTGCAGCGCGCGTTCCAGTGCATCCAGCAGCGCCGTGCTGTCTTCCTGATTCACTGGTTCGGGGTCCGGCCGGAGCTCGGCTTCCAGCTCGGCGATGCGCCGGTCGCGTTCCGGGTCGGGTTCGAGTTCGCGCGCCAGTCGCAGACGCTCCAGTGCGGTCTCGGGGGCGGCGTCGCGGGCATCGCGGTCGAGCTCGGCGGCGAGGCGGGCGCCACGGCGGCGCAGATCGTCGATGTTTTCGGGCAGGGTGTCGTCGTCACGCGCCAGCGGCTGCATGATGTCCAGCAGTCGCAGGCGTTCGGCCAGGGCCTGCGCCTCCATCACTCGGTGGCGGCGCTCCAGGGCGCTGAGACCGGTGCGGCGGTCACGTTCCAGCTCGGCGATGCGGCGCTGGCGTTCCTCGCTGGCCGGCAGTCGGGCATCGGCCTCCTCAAGGATGTCCAGGGCCCGCCCCACGGCACCTTCGGCCGCCTGGTTCCCGGCCTCGCGCAGGGCGTTCTCGGCGGCCTCGGCCGCGCGGGCCTCGATGGTCTCGCGACGGTCTTTGCGCGCTGCCCGCTCCTCGTCGGGCAGCGCGTCGAGGGTTTCCAGTGCCGCGCGATATTCGCCTTCGGCCACCAGCCGATCGACGCGCGTGTCGGGGTCCTGGAGCGGTTCCAGCAGGGCGCAGCCGTGCAGCGTGGCGAGCGCCAGCAGCACCGCGAGCAGGGTGTAACGGATCCGGCGTCGAATCATGCCGTGGTCCGCGAGGGGTGCACCCGCACCACGTCGACCGGCTCGCTCAGGCCGTGGAGGGCATGCTGGCCGAGGTCTTCCTGCACCAGCTTCCCGGTGTTGTGCTGGCTCATGTGAGGATGCTCCATGAAATCGCGAGTGGTGACGAGGCCCCCGGGGGGCGCGATGGTCACCAGGCGGGCGGCCAGATTGACCGTCTCGCCCACCACCGTGAACTGCATGCGTTCCCGGGCCCCCATGTTGCCTGCCAGCATCTCGCCGGCATACAGGCCGATGCGGAATTCCACCCGCCGTTCGCCGCGTGCTTCGCGCTCCGCATTGATGCCGGCGATGGTGTCCAGCAGCGCCAGGCCGGTACGCAGGGCGGTGATGCGGTGGTCGGGGTCGGGCCGGGCCGCGCCGAAGACCGCCATTGTGCAGTCTCCCATGTACTTGTCCACCGTGCCGCCGTGCTCCGCGATGCACTCGGTCATGGGGCCGAAGAACTCGTTGAGCATGCGTCCGAGTGCCTCCGGGGTGCACTGCTGGGACAGCGCGGTGTAGCCGGTGATGTCGGCGAACAGCACCGAGCCCTCGACCGCGCGGCCGCCCAGCTCCACGCGGTCCAGGTTGTCGAGGATGTCCTCGGCCACTCCGGTGGAGACATAGCGCCGCAGCGCGGCCTCGACCTGATCCTTGCGCAGCAGGTCGTGGGCCATGGTGTTGAACGCCTCGGTCAGCTGGGTGATCTCGTCGCGCCGCAGCACCACCCGCGGGTCGTCCTGGTCGTCCGGTCCGGGCTGCATGCGTTCGCGCATGGATTCCGCCAGGCGTTCCAGCGGGCGCACCAGGCGCTTGGAGATGTCGATGGCGAGGATCAGGCTCAGCAGGAACACGATCGCGGCGGTGATGACGCCCGCATTGATGGTGTTGCGCATCAGTTCCTGCATCGGTGCCGAGTCGATCCGGGCCTCGATGTAGCCGACCTGGACGTCCTGGAATCGCACTTCCTGCCGGTAGGGTTCGGCCCCGGCCGTCAGCGGCCAGACCCCGTCGGCGTCGTCGGCCGGCGGAGACCCGGCCTCGGCGACCCGGCCGCGGTCGATGGCGTAGGCGGCGATGTGCTCGACCCGACCGTCCTCGACCAGCGAGTTGAGAAGGGTCTCCAGCGTGAGGTGATCTTCGGCGAGGATCAGTTCACCCGAGGTGCGGGCCACCGGGGCGACGGTCAGTTCGGCCTGGGCCTGGATCTGGTTGTTCAGCACCGTGCTGACCTGGCTGAGGATCACCCACGCCAGCACGCCGATCCCGGTCAGGGTGAGCCCGGCGATCACCGCGACGATCTTCCAGGCGATCGGCAGATAGCGGGGCGTGAAATCCGCGGGGCGCCGCTGTTCCGGTGGCCCCCCGCGACGGAACAGCCGCATCATGCCGACGCTCCGGAGCCGGGCGGGTCCAGTTGTTCGGTGATCCAGGCATGCCAGACGGCCTGCAGCTGCGGGGTGCGGGCCGCGATCGCCGGGCGGCGGGCCAGATCGCGGCGGAATACCGGTGCGCCGGACAGGTCCGCCATCGCGCCGCCCGCACGTTCCAGCATCAGGGTGCCGGCGGTGCTGTCCCACAGCGCCTGGCCGCCGTGCAGGTACAGATCCGCACGCCCGGCCGCCAGCCATGCCCATTCCAGGGCGCAGGCGCCGAGGTTGCGCTGCGAAGCGAACGGGGCCGCGTCCAGCAGCGCCCGTCCCAGGGTGCGGGGAACGCGCTTGTAGTCGACCAGGGCGATGCAGCGCCGGATTTCGGGTGGAGCGGTGGCGGCGGTGTCCGGCTCGCTGCCGTCCAGCAGCAGCGGGCCGTCCTCCGTGACGGAAAACAGTTCGCCGCGCACCGGGTCGAGGGTGGCCCCGTGGGTTACCCGCTGGCCCTCGATGCGTGCCAGGGAGATGGCGAAAAACGGCAGCCCAGTGGCGAAATTGTTGGTGCCGTCCAGGGGGTCCAGCAGCCAGAATGCCGGGGCCTCGTCGAGGACGCGCTGCTGTTCCGGTTCGTCCTGTTCCTCGCTGAGGACCGGTTCGTCGATGCCGCAGTCCCGCAACAGACGGCGCACCGCGGCATCCGCGGCATGGTCGGCCGGGGTGATCACCGATCCGTCCGCCTTGTAGTCCACCCGTGTGCCGCTGGCGAAACGCGGCAGGAGCTCTTCCCGACCGATGGTCCGCAGGCCTTCCAGAAGGGCGGAGAAAGGGATGCTGTTGCCGTTCATGCGGTTTCCTGGACGGGGCCGGGCCTCGTCTGTGCGGCGCCGGGACCCGGGGATGGCGGCACATCCGGCGGATCGGCGGGCGTTTGCGGTGTCAGTATGCGTATCATACCGATCCATGACCGGTGTGTTGATCCTGTTAGCCCTGGCCGCGCTGGTGGCCTACCTGAACGCCAACTGGCGGGCGCACGAGCGCGCGCGGCATATCGCGCGGCAGGCATGCGACCGCGCCGGCGTACAGTTTCTCGATAGCAGCGTGGTGCGGCGACGGCTGCGGCCGGTGCGTCATCGGGGCAATCCCGTGCTGCGGCGCGAATACGTGTTCGAGTTTGCCGGCGACGGCGTGGAACGGCGGCGGGGCTGGCTGATCCTGCGCGGGGCGGCGCTGGAGCGTATCACCCTGGACTGGCCCGAAGGCGGGCGAACGGTGGATGAAGTCGGAGGCGGCAGTCATGACCCTGAGTGAGTTGCGCTACGCGGTGGCCGTGGCCGATGCGCGGCATTTCGGCCGGGCGGCGGAGGCCTGTCACGTGTCGCAGCCGTCGCTGTCGGTGGCGGTGCGCAAGCTGGAGGACGAACTGGGCGTGATGCTGTTCGAACGCGGCCACGGCGAGATCAGCGTGACGCCGGCCGGCGAGCGGGTGATCGCTCAGGCGCGCCAGGTGCTTTCCGAGGTGGAGCAGCTGCGCAACGTGGCGGCGCAGAGCCAGGATCCGCTGGTGGGCCCGCTGCGCCTCGGGGCGATCTACACCATCGCGCCCTACCTGCTGCCGGAGCTGATCCCGGTGCTGCACGCGCAGGCCCCGCAGATGCCGCTGGTGATCGAGGAGAACTACACCAGCCGGCTGCGCGAACGACTCAAGCAGGGCGACCTGGACGTCATCATCGTGTCGCTGCCGTTCGAGGAGCCGGGGATCGTGACCCTGCCGCTGTACGACGAGCCGTTCGTCGGCGTTCTGCCGGGGAGTCATCCGCTGGCGGAGCGGGAGACGGTCGAACTGCAGGCGATGGCGCAGGAAACCCTGCTGCTGCTGGGTGCGGGACACTGCTTCCGCGATCAGGTGCTGGAACGCTGCCCGGAGTGTCAAAAAACCGTCACCGCGGACGGCAGCACCCCGAGCAACCTGGAGGGCTCCTCGCTGGAGACCATCCGCCACATGGTCGCCTCGGGGATGGGCGTGACCATCCTGCCGTGCACCGCCGCCGGGGCCGATCGCTACGCTCAGCGGCTGCTGGCGGTCCGGCGTTTCGAAGAACCCGTGCCGTCGCGCCGCGTGGCGCTGGCCTGGCGCAGCCGCTTCCCGCGGCCGGAAGCGGTGGAGGCCCTGCGTCAGGCGATCCTGCAGACCCCGCTGACCTGCGTGGACTTCATCCGGCCGGGAGACGGCGACGGCTGACCCGCTGCCGGTCCGTCAGTGTCGGGCCAGCACCCGGTCGCGTCCCGAGGTCTTGGCCGCGTAAAGGGCCTCGTCAGCCGTCTGATAGAGGCCTTGCAGGGTCGTGTGGCGGCCCAGCGCGGCCACGCCGATGGAGGCGGTGACGGCGGCCACCCCGTCGCTTTCGACGGCGGCGTCCTCCTCGCCACGCGCGCAGACCCGCACGCCTCCGATCGCCTGCCGGATCCGTTCGGCGCAGTCCATGCCGGCACGCAGGTCCGCCCCCGGCAGCAGCACCAGGAACTCCTCGCCGCCCATGCGTATGCTCAGGTCCGACTGACGGGTGGCTTCGCGCAGCGCGCGGGCCACTTCGCGCAGGACCTCGTCGCCGACGGTGTGACCGAAGCGGTCGTTGAGCTGCTTGAAGTGGTCCAGATCCACCGCCAGCAGCGACATCGGGCGCTCCTGGCGCAGACAGTCGGCCAGCCACTGCTCGCCCTGGATCTCGAAGGCCCGCCGATTGCCCAGGCCGGTCAGCTCGTCGCGTTCCAGGTTGGCCCGCAGGCGGCGAAAGCGCCAGGCGTTGTGCAGGGCCGGGGCCGCCAGGCCGAGGATGGATTCCACCAGGGCCTGTTCCTGGTCGTCGAAGCGCCGGCCACGCATCAGCACCAGGGAGCCGAGGTCGGTGCCGTTGTAGCTGAGGGCGTATTCGATCCGATGGCGGTCCGCTTCTCCGCCTTCACGGATCTCGCCGTCGTCGGTGGTATAGATCCAGCCGCTGTGCTCCAGGTGGCCGGCCAGATGCTCGTTGATACGGTCGATCACCGCGCCCAGCTCCAGCGTGGCGGTTACCGTCTGGACGAACCCCAGGGCGTCCAGCGGCGCGTTGCGCTGCGGTCCCCCGCCGTTACTGGAGATCAGGCGCAGATTGGTGGCGTTGTTGTCGCTGTTCATGGCTGCCTCGCGGTGATCGATGATTCCTGGCCGAAGCAGAAGCGAGAACCGTGCCAGGTTTGCAAGTTTCTGTTTCCTTGTGTTTTTTGCCAGTCGAGAAGGGCGGGGTGTCGGGTTGCAGGCACTTTTGTCGGTCGGGCCGGAAAAAACCGCCGGGTCGACCGGCAAAAAGCGGCAGGATTTCGACGCCACCCAGGGTGGCGGCACGCCACGTGCACATCGATCGGCGTTTCCCTATGCTGCCGCACCGTACAGGCCACCGTGGGAGAAGCGCCGCCATGATCCGCATGCACAACGTCGAACTGCGACGCGGACGCCAGATCCTGCTGCAGGGGGCGGAACTCACCGTGCACCCCGGCTGGCGGGTCGGCCTGACCGGCGCGAACGGTTCCGGCAAGTCCAGTCTGCTGGCCGCGCTGCAGGGAGAACTGTCACTGGATGCCGGGTCCATCGAGCAGCCGGACGACTGGGTGGTCGCGCATCTGCCGCAGGAGGTCCCGGGCAGCGCGCGCCCGGCGGTGGAGTACGTGCTGGACGGTGACGCCGAACTGCGCGAGTTGCAGCGGCGCCTCGAGGAAGAACACGACGGGGCGGAACAGGCGCGGCTGTACGCGCGCCTGGATGCGATCGACGGCTGGACCGCCGAGGCCCGCGCCCGGCGCCTGCTGGCCGGGCTCGGGTTTTCCGACGCGGACGGCGACCGGCCGATGTCGGATTTCTCCGGCGGCTGGCGCATGCGCCTGGGGCTGGCACGGACCCTGATGACTCGCTCCGACCTGCTGCTGCTGGACGAACCCACCAACCACCTGGACGTGGAGACCATCGTCTGGCTGGAAGGCTGGCTGGCACGTTACCCCGGCACCGTGATCGTGATCGCCCACGACCGGCGTTTCCTCGACGCCGTGGTCACGCATATCGCCCATATCGAACGCGGCGCCCTGACCCTGTACAGCGGCGGTTACACCCAGGCCGAGGCCCGGCGCGCCGAGGCCATGGCGCAGAGCGAGGCGGCCGCGGCGAAGGTGGCCGCGGAACGCGCCCATCTGGAGCAGTTTGTGCGGCGTTTCCGTGCCAAGGCCAGCAAGGCGCGTCAGGCCCAGAGCCGGCTCAAGCGGCTGGAGGCGCTGGAGGACGTCGCGGTGATCCGGGCGGCGCGCCCGGTGCACCTGCATATCCCGTCGCCGCAGCGGCTGCCCGACCCCCTGCTGGCCCTGGACCACGCGACCGTGGGCCATGGCGAGTCGCGGCGTCTGCATCCGGCCAGCCTGCGGTTGCGCCCGGAGGACCGGGTCGGGATCCTCGGTCCCAACGGTGCCGGAAAATCGACGCTGCTGGCCCTGCTGGCCGGCGAGCTGGAGCCGGATACCGGCGAACGGCAGCCGGCACCGGACCTGCGCATCGGCTATTTCGCCCAGCATCAGCGCGAGCAGCTGGACCTGGCGGCCTCGCCGCTGGCGCATCTGCAGCGGCAGGATCCGCGCGCTGCGGAACAGGACCTGCGCAATTTCCTCGGTGGGCTGGGGTTCGCCGGCGAGCGGGCCGACCGTCCGGTGGGCGAGTGCTCCGGGGGCGAGCGCGTACGCCTGGTGCTGGCACAGCTGATGTGGCAGGCGCCATCGCTGCTGCTGCTCGACGAACCCACCAACCACCTGGACCTGGACATGCGCGAGGCGCTGGGCGAGGCGCTGGAGGCCTACGCCGGGGGACTGGTGGTGGTGGCGCATGACCGCGAGCTCCTGGCCCGGGTCTGCGACCGCTTCTGGCGGGTGGAGGACGGTCATCTGAGCGAATTCGACGGCGATCTCGACGACTATGCGCGTGAACTCCAGGAGCGTCGGAGCGGGGACGAACCGGGACCGGAACCGGCCGGGCCGGGGGGTGCGGCGGCGGCTTCCGGAGAGGATGCCGGGGCCGGCCCGGTGGTGTCGCAGAAGGATCGCCGGCGCGAGGCGGCGCGGGCCCGCGAGGCCCTCAAGCCCCTGCAGCAGCGGGCCGACCGCGCCGAGGCGGAGTGCGCGCGCCTGCAGGAGCGGCTGGACGCGATCGAGGCCGAACTGGCTGACGGCGAGCTGTACACCGGTGATGCCGAGGCCGCGGACCGCCTGGCGGCGCTGACGCGCGAGCAGGGCGAGCTGCGTCGCCGGCTGGAGGACCACGAAGGGGAATGGATGGAGGCCATGGAGGCCCTGGAAGCGGCACGCCCCGATGCCGGAGGCTCCCCGGCGGAGAAGTAAAAGGCCGACCCTTGAACTCGGAAATTTTCGGGTCTATATAAACGGGTGAGTGCAACGAAACGAGGAGTCATGCGATGAACGCACAGGAACTGAATCGTCGTTGTGTCGAACTCTTCCATCACCCGGACGCGCAGAACCACATGTGGCATCCGCGGATGTTCTGGGAGACGAATCAGGTCGAGAACCCGAAGCCCGAGGACCTGCAGCGGCCGAAGGTGGATCTGCGCGAACTCGAGGTCCTGCTGTCCGAGGTCACGCACCAGCCCTCGGAATGCGCGGACGAGCTGGAAAAGGAAGAGCCGGGTCGCGTGTCGCTGATCCGGCACATGACCGACCGCGGCGACATGCCGTTTCTGCATCGCCCGCATTGAACGAGGCCGGGGTTGTCCGGCGCCGGATCGGCCAGGGGGCTGGCCTCCTACATGGCGGGGTGGGACATGGCCGCAGGAGGCCGGCCCTCCGGCCGATGGGGTCTGGCGTCGGATCGGCCAGGGGGCTGGCCTCCTGCGCGGTGGGCCGGATCATGGCCGTAGGAGGCCGGCCCTCCGGCCGATGGGGTCTTGGGGGCTGGTGCCGGATCGGCCAGGGGGCTGGCCTCCTACGGGGGTGTGGATGGGTGCCCGTTCGGTAGGAGGCCGGCCCTCCGGCCGATGAGGTCCGGCGCCGAAATCGGCCAGGGGGCTGGCCTCCTACTGGATGATGAAGTTGGAGAAGTACAGGGCGTCGATCAGCGGGGCGCCGGCAAGCTCTTCCATGAGCTCGCGCAGCTCCTCCACCGCTTCGTCGCGCAGCGCCTCGCGGCCGTCACTGCGGCGTACCTCAGCAGGGCCGCGTCCGCCCATGACGTGGATCAGCCGGTCGCGGACCGCGGGCATGTGGTCGCGCACCCGGTCCGCGTCTTCCTGTGAGGCGGTCTCCAGCTGGATGTTCGTCTGCAGGTAACGGGCCGCGCCGGGGTCCTCGAGGTTGACCACCAGGCTGTCCAGGGTTACGTAGCGCGAATCGCCGTCTTCCGCGGTGGCCGGGCCGGTCGCGAGCGCCAGCAATACGAGCAGCATCAGGGCCGGGAGTCCGGTGCGGGGGACGGGGTGTTTCATGGATCGGGGCATCATGTCGGTCTCGGTTCGGGGATGGATGTCGCGACCGCCGCCGCGCGGCGATGGGGCTGCTGGCGGAAGTAACCCGCCATTTCCTCGTAGACCGCGGGCAGATCCCGCCGCAGGCGGTCAGGCTCGAAGAAGAAGGCCTCGGCGGCCACCGCGAGGAATTCCTCGGGCGCGGTGGCGGCATAGGGATCCAGCGGCAGGTCGTCCTCGGACACGCCCGGGGCGTCGACCCGGGCGTTGAACCATTCCCAGGCCTCGCTGAAGGCGGCGGTCCAGGCGGCCGGGTCGCGGTCGCGCGGCAGCGGCGGGAAGCCGTTCACGTCGCCGTTGCCGCCGTCCAGGATATGTGTCACCTCGTGCACCACCACCGCGCCGTGCTCGAGGACGTCATTCCACGACAGGATCACCGGTCCCCGCTCCCAGGCCTCGCCGGCCTGGGGCATTGCCCCTCGGTGCACGATGCCGTCCTCGTCCACCCATTCGTGATCGGGCACGAAGGTGTCGGGGTAGATCAGCACGGTATGCCAGTCGCGGTAGGGTTCGAGCCCCAGTTCCAGCACCGGCAGGGCGGCGTAGGCGGCGATCACGTGGCATTGCCAGGGTTCCGGTTCGTGGTCGATCCCGACGAACTCCTTGCTGCCCAGCAGGCCCTCGATGCGTTCACGCAGGCGTTCGGCCTCCGCCGAGTTCAGGGTGCGGATAAACGGGACCCGTCGGCGCAGGTCGGTCCATTCGGTGTCCGCCAGGGTCACGCGCCGCCCGTCGCCCGCCCGGGGCGGGCGGCCCAGGCTGCGCAGCCAGTCTCCCAGGCGTCGGGGCAGGGGCAGGTTCACGATGGATGCGGATCCGAAGGGATGAATGACCAAACTGCCAGAACCCGCGCGCGCTGCAAAGCGCCCCCCGGGAAGTGCACGGGAAAGCGCGGGGTTCGGCCTGCGGTTACCCCAGGGCCTGGCAGAGGTCGTCGATCAGGTCCTGCGGGTCTTCCAGGCCGACCGACAGGCGCACCATCGAACCGGTGATCCCGCGGCGTTCGCGTTCCTCCGGTGACACGCCGTGATGGGTGGTGGTGACCGGCTGGGTCACCAAGCTTTCGGTGCCGCCCAGACTGGGGGCGATGGCGAACAGGCGCAGGCGGTCGACCACCGCGCTGGTGCCCTCGGTGTCGGCGTCCAGTTCGAGGGTGAGCATGCCGCCGAAGCCGTACATCTGTTCGCGCGCGAGCGCATGCCCGGGATCCTCCGGCAGGCCGGGGTAGCGCACGCGGGTGACCCGTGGGTGGCTCTGCATTGCCTCGGCGATGGCCCGGGCCGCGGCGTTCTGATGGCGGACCCGTACCACCAGCGTGTGCAGGCTGCGGGCCAGCTGCGCGCAGGTCTCCGGGGCGGGTGTGGAACCCAGGTTCTTGCGCCACCCGGCCACGGTCGCGATGTGCTCCGCCGAGCCCATCAGGGCCCCGGCGGTCAGGTCGGAATGCCCGCCAAGGTACTTGGTGGCGCTGTGGCTGACCAGGTCCGCCCCCAGTGCCAGCGGGTTCTGGTTCACCGGTGAGGCAAAGGTGTTGTCGACCGCGAGCAGCGCGCCATGGGCGTGCGCCCGCTCGGCGATCTTGCCGATCGGAAACACCTCCAGCGCCGGATTGGTCGGGGTCTCCAGGAACACCAGTCCGGCACCCTGTTCCAGGCAGGCGTCCAGACGGTCGAGCTCGTCGCCCAGCAGGAACTGCGTGCGGATGCCGAGTTGCGGCAGCTGCTCCGAGAGCAGTTCCATGGTCCCGCCGTAGGCATCGCCGATGCAGACGACCCCCTCGCGGCCCAGGGCCAGGAACAGCGCGGTCTCCGCCGCCATGCCCGAACTGAATACCAGCGCGGCCTCGGCTCCTTCGAGGCTGGCGAGCTTGGATTCCACGCTGCGGATGGTCGGATTCATGCCGTAGCGGGTGTACAGGCTCCCGCTGGTGCGGCCCTCCACCACGTCCAGAATGGCCGCGGTGGAGCGGTACTTGAAGGTGGTCGTCGGGTAGATCGGCGTCAGTGCGCTGCCATGGGCATCGCCGATCTCGCCGGCGTGGACGCAGCGGGTGGACAGGCGGCGGTCGTCGGATTCGGCCATCGACAGGCTCCCGGTCGCGAGGGGTGTGGTTCGGCTCAGGCACGCCTGGCCGCGCCGGGGCATTCTAACCGCCGGTCAGGCGTGGCGCAGGGTGCCGTCGAAATAGCGCTGCAGGAAGGTATCGAAGTCCAGGGTGTCGGCGGCCTCGATCTCGGCCTGTTCGGCCAGGCTCTGGCGCGCGAGGGCCTCCAGCATGTCGGCGCGCGGCAGCGGCCCGTTGGAGCGGAACGCCTCGCGGTGCTGGGCCGACAGGCGCCGGGCGTGCACGTGGAACCCCTCCTCGCGCGCCATCATGTCCTCCAGCATGCGCGCCGACGGGGTCAGGTCGGCCTGCTCGACCTTGCCCCACTGCTCGCTGAGGGCGCGGCGATAGGGGTCGCCCGGACGGTCCTGGTCGAGCACGGCGGCCACCGGGCGCATCAGCGCCAGGAGTTCGCGCGCCCAGTCTGTCAGCGCGGTATCGCCCTGCGGACGCTGGAGTTCCAGTCCGGGGCGCCGGCCATAGTGCGCGACCTGCAGCAGATTGCTGTCGATCGCGTCCAGCTCGCCCGGGCCGAACGCGGGGCTGGGCTGCAGCAGGCAGGCGAGGGCGAAGGTCTCGAGAAAGCGCAGCTGGGTCTCGTCCACGCCGAGCGGGTGCTGGGCGTTGATGTCCACTGAACGCAGTTCCACGTACTCGATCCCGCGGGCCTCCAGCGCGTCGGTGGGCTTTTCGAAGCGCTCCAGCGGCTGCTTCGGGCGTACGGTGGAGTAGTACTCGTTCTCGATCTGCAGGATGTTGGCGTTCAGCTGGCGGTATTCGCCGTCGACCTTGACCCCCAGCGCCTCCCATTCCGGGCTGGGGGTGTTGATCGCGCAGCGCAGCGAATCGACGTACCCGGCCAGCGAGTTGTAGTCCGCCTTGATGCCGGTATCCGCCTCCTTGCGGTTGGTGTAGCCGATGTCGCCCATGCGCAGGCTGGTGGCATGCGGCAGGTAGCTGGTGTCGTCGTCGAAGTCCTCCAGCGTGGTGCCGTGTCCCTCGAGAAACGAGTTGCAGACCGCCGGCGAGGCGCCGAACAGATACGGTACCATCCAGCCAAAGCGCAGCAGGTTGCGGATCATCCCCATCATGCGCGCGTCGCGGAACTCGCGGGTGTCGGTCTCGCCCAGCACCTCGGCCAGCGCCGGCCAGAACTCCTCGCGCGGGGAGTAGTTGAAATGCACCCCGGCGATCACCTGCATCTTGCGCCCGTAACGATGACCCAGCCCCAGGCGATAGACGGTCTTCATGCGCCCGGCATTGGAGGGTCCGTAGTCGGCCACGGGGATCGCCGAGTCGTCGGCGGTTACGCAGGGCATGGAGGTGGACCACAGGATCTCGTCGCCCACGCTGGCCGCGGCGAACGCCTGCAGGTCGTGGAGGAAGCCGAGGGTCTCGCGCACGTCGTCGAACGGCGGGGTCACGAACTCCAGCAGGGCCTCGGAGTAGTCGGTGGTGATGTACGGATGGGTCAGGGCCGAACCCAGTGCCGGAGGATGCGGCGTGCGCGCCGGCGCGCCGTCCGCGCCGACACGCAGGGTTTCCTTCTCCAGGCCGATGCGGCCATGCAGGCTGCCGGCGGGGAGCCGTTCCGCCAGTCGCACCACCAGAGCCTGCAGATTGCGTTCGTCGCTTCCCACGTGCGGACCGCCTTGCTGGATCGAACTTGCTGGATGAAGGGGCGAAAAATACCGGAATGTGCCGCTCCGGTCACCGGGCCGGGGGGTGCCGGTTCTCTTCTTTCGCCTCCGCCGGTATATTAGAGGTGGCTGATATTAGAGAGGGAGGCCGGCATGAGCAAGAACCCGGAGGAGGAGGATCCGCGCGAGCTGAGTGACCGCGTGATCGATTTCCTGCGCGCCCCGGCCACCCTGCTGTTCCTGGTCGGTCTGGTCGTCGGGGGGCTGGCGATGCACCTGTTCACCGAGCCGGAGGTCCCGGAGGGCATGCTGCTGGTCACGGTCCACAACGACACTGACGAGATGATCGAGGCGATCCATTTCAGTTTCAGCCACGGTCAGAGCCTGACGGAGATGCGCGAAGGTCGTATCCGGCCGGGCGAGCGCCGCGACGTGGCGCTCAATCACCCCCCGGCGGCCGGCTTCAACATGGAGGTGCGCTACGCTGACGGCGAGGAGCAGGCGTTCTGCGCCAACCGTGGCGTGGAAGGCCGGCGTCAGGAGGTCCGCCTCTACCGTTGAACCGGGCAGCGCGGTTTCTGGACAGGGCGCGAGGCCGTGAATAGACTCTGCACCTGCTCAGGGGAGTAGTCACCCCGTCCTCGCGTGACGGGGGCCTGCGTCAACATCATTGGCCCGCACGGGCCGTGGCGCAGTCAGCCGCATCCCGGCCCGACGAGACCTGTGGCATGGATCTCCGGCCCGCCGTAACGGCGGCGGGCGTGCTCGTGGCCGGGCGGCGGGGGTCGATGCCACCGGTCATCGCCCGCCCGGCCCGGATCGCCCGTCATGGAACTCTTTCTCCTTTCCGTCTTCGCCGTGGCCGTGGCCGAGATCGGCGACCGGTCGATGTTCCTCGCCGCGCTGTTCGGCCTGCGCTGCAACCGCCTGTGGCCGGTGTTCTGGGGCATGGCTGCCGGGCTGTTCGCCAATCAGCTGGTGTCGGCCGTGGCCGGGGTGTGGCTGTTCTCGGTGATCGACGCCGACTGGCACCTGTGGCTGGTCGCGATCGCGTTCCTGGCCATGGCGGTCTGGGTGCTGATCCCGGAGGACGACGAGGACGGGGTGCCGGAGAACCCCTGCGCCCGCAGTCTGTTCTTCACCGCTGCGACCACCTTCTTCCTGTTCGAGATGGCGGACAAGACCCAGCTGGCCGTGGTCGCCCTGGCCGGGGCCTCCGGCAGCCTGGTGCCGGTGGTGCTGGGTGCGACCCTGGGGATCCTGCTGATCACCGTGCCCGGGCTGCTGCTGGGGCGGCGCTTTGCCGAGCGCATGCCGGTGCGCACGCTGCGCTGGTTCGCCGCGGCGCTGTTCCTGCTGATCGGCCTGTGGACCCTGCTGGAGGCGCTGGGATGGATGCCCGATCTCGGCATGCCGGACTTCTCCGGCGCCCTGCTGGAGGCCGCCGGCCGGAGTGGCGAGTGATTCCGGCGAGGAGGGTCGATACCGTTCGTTTTTGTCGTCGGATTTTCGCGAAAATCCGCGATTTTCATTCGATTGCATCGATGGGATCATCATCCGGACGAATCATCCGGAGGAATGGCCATGAGTCTGCTGATCAACGGCGAGCTGCGCGAAGGCTGGCTGGAGGAGGAATCCGACGAGAACGGCGAGTTCGTGCGCCAGGATCAGCAGTACCGCAACTACGTGACCGCCGACGGCAGCCCCGGCCCGCTGGGCGAGGGCGGCTACCCGGCCGAATCCGGGCGCTATCACCTGTACGTGTCGTATGCCTGCCCGTGGGCCCATCGCGCGCTGATCCTGCGCCGGCTCAAGGGGCTGGAGCCGCATATCGGGCTGTCGGTGGTGCACCACTACATGGGCGATGCCGGCTGGTCGTTCGATGACTGCGACGGCTGCACCGGGGACCGGGTGCACGGCTCTCGTTACATGCACGAGCTCTACACCCGCACCGATCCGCACTACACCGGCATCGTGACCGTGCCGGTGCTGTTCGACACCGAGCGCGACCGCATCGCGAACAACGAGTCGCTGGATCTGGTGCGCATGTTCAACAGTGCCTTCGATCACATCACCGGCAACACCCTGGATTTCTATCCGGAAGACCTGCGCGAGGAGATCCACACGGTCAACGACCGGGTGTACGAGAACGTGAACAACGGGGTCTATCGCTGCGGCTTCGCGACCACCCAGCAGGCCTATGATGCCGCCTTCGACCGCCTGTTCGAGACCCTCGACTGGCTGGAGGAACGCCTCGCGCGTGAACCCTTCCTGGTCGGTGACCGTCTCACCGAGGCCGACTGGCGACTGTTCACCACGCTGGTGCGTTTCGATCCGGTGTACTACAGCCACTTCAAGTGCAACCGCCAGCGTCTGAGCGACTTCCCGGCGCTGTCGGCCTATCTGCGCATGCTCTACCAGCGCCCGGGCGTGGCCGATACCGTGCGCATGGACCACATCAAGGCGCACTATTACGGTTCGCATCCGATGCTGAACCCGTCGGGGATCGTGCCGAAGGGGCCGGTCATCGATCTCGACGCCGCGCACGGGCGGCCGCTGGGCGCACTTCCCGGGGACCTGCGGAACCCGGGCGAATGAACCGGGTCGGTTGGTCATGTACAGGCACCTGCCTGCCGGGCGGCCCTGCCCCGCGGGTGGCGTGATGAAAGGAGTCCATTGGTGAAGGC
The DNA here is from genome assembly GCF_000428605.1 of Thioalkalivibrio sp. ALE19. NCBI lineage: Bacteria > Pseudomonadati > Pseudomonadota > Gammaproteobacteria > Chromatiales > Ectothiorhodospiraceae > Thioalkalivibrio > Thioalkalivibrio sp. ALE19. The sequence goes on along the minus strand of NZ_AUAG01000026.1, from coordinate 4,357 downwards.
AAGCGGGATCATCGGCGGCATCCTGGTCCTCGCCCTGGCGGCGGGCGGGGCGTGGTGGCTGCAGCAGCAGGACGATGCCGGGGCCGCGCGCGCGACCCTGCCGGCCTCCGGCGAGCGTGACGAGCGCACGCCCGTGCGCATCAGCGAAGTGGCGCCGCGCGAGTTCGAAACCGTGATCGAGGCGCTGGGTACGGTCGCCGCGCGCGAGTCGGTCACGGTGCGTGCGCCGGTGACCGCACGGGTGGAATCACTGGAGTTCGAGGACGGTGATCGCGTCGAGGCGGGCGATGTTCTGGTGGAGCTGCGCGCGGAGGAGGAGCGCGCGCGCCGCGACGAGGCTCGCGTGAGGGTCGAGGAGGCCAGCCGCGAGCTGGCGCGGGTGCGCGACCGGGTGGAGGACGGCATCGTGACCCGCCAGGAGGTCGACCAGCAGGCCTCGCGGCTGGCCGAGGCCCGGGCCGCGCTGGCCGCGGCCACGGCGCAGGTCGAGGACCGCACCATCCGCGCGCCCTTCACCGGCACCCTGGGCCTGCGCGAGGTGAGCCCCGGGGCCATGGTCACGCCGGACACCGCGCTGGTGGAACTGGATGACATCCGCACGGTGCGCCTGGACTTCCCGGTGCCGGAGCGCTTTGCCGGGGCCATCGAACTGGGCATGCCGGTCACCGGGCACAGCGCGGTCGGCGATTTCGCGGCCGACGTGACCGCACTGAGCAACCGTATCGACGCGGCCACGCGCACCCTGAACGTGCGCGCGGTGGCCGACAACCCGGAACAACGCCTGCGCCCGGGCATGTTGGCCACGGTGCGCCTGGCGCTGGACCCGCAGCAGGCGCCGGCGGTGCCCGAGGGCGCGGTGGTGCAGACCGCCGACCAGCACTTCGTCTTCCGCCTGCAGGAGGATGATACGGTCAGTCGCGACCGGATCCGCATCGGTCGCCGCGCGCCCGGATGGGTGGAGGTGCTGGACGGCGTCGAACCCGGCGACACGGTGGTTTCCGAGGGCGTTTCGCGGGTGCGTGACGGCATGACCGTGCGCGTGCTGGACTCCGGAGACGACGGATGATCATCTCCGATGTCGCCAATCGCCGGCCGGTCCTGGCGATCGTCTTCAACCTGCTGCTGGTGACCTTCGGTCTGATTGCCTGGGATCAGCTGCCGCTGCGCGAATACCCCGACGTCGACCCGCCGGTGGTCACGGTGGACACCAACTATCCCGGCGGCAGCGCGGAGATCATCGAGCGCGAGGTGACCCAGCGCCTGGAGGACCGCATCGCCGGCGTGGAGGGTATCCGCTACATGGAGTCCTCCAGCGACGACGGGCGCTCGCGCATCACCATCGAATTCGGTCTGGACCGCGACATCGACGCCGCCGCCAACGACGTGCGCGAGGCGGTCAGCCGGGCGCAGCGCAACCTGCCCGACGAGGTCGAACCGCCGCGCATCACCAAGGCGGATTCGGATTCCTCCCCCATACTCTGGCTCAACCTCTCCAGCGATCGCATGAACGCGCTGGAGCTGGCGGACTATGCCGAGCGCAATCTGGTCGACCGCCTGTCGGTGGTGGACGGCGTGGCACTGGTGCGTCTGGGCGGTGCACGCAGCTACGCCATGCGCGTGTGGATCGACCGCGAGGCGCTGGCGGCGCGCGACCTGACCGTGCTCGAGATCCAGGACGCGCTGGAGCGCGAGAACGTGGAACTGCCGGCCGGGCGGCTGGATTCCGACGAGCGCGAATTCCGCATACGCGTGGAACGCAGCTATCGCACGCCGGAAGACTTCGAGAACCTGGTCCTGCGCCGCGGCGCGGACGGTCAGCTGGTACGCCTGGGCGACGTGGCGGCGGTGAACATCGGCGCCGACACCGAGCGCACCGAGTTCCGCGGCAACGGCGAGGACATGATCGGGCTGGGGATTATCCGCCAGTCCAACGCCAACGTGCTGGAGGTCGCCAGTGCGGTGAAGGCACTGGCTGCCGACCTGGAAGGCAGCCTGCCGGAGGGGACCTCGCTGGTCCCCACCTACGACGAATCGGTGTTCATCGAGGGGGCGTTGCAGGAGGTCTACGTGACCCTGGGCGTCGCGACCCTGGCGGTGGTCGCGGTGATCTACCTGTTCCTCGGCAGCTGGCGCGCCACGCTGATCCCGGCGGTGACCGTGCCGGTGGCCCTGACCGCGGCCTTCATCGGCATCAACCTGTTCGGCTTCTCGGTAAACCTGCTGACCCTGCTCGCGCTGGTGCTGGCGGTGGGCCTGGTGGTGGACGATGCCATCGTCATGCTGGAGAACATCCATCGGCGCATCGAGCGCGGCGAGCCCGGGCTGCTGGCCGCCTGGCGCGGCGCACGTCAGGTCGGTTTCGCGATCGTCGCCACCACCTCGGTGCTGGTGGCGGTGTTCGTGCCGCTGGCCTTCCTCGACGGCATGGTCGGGCGGCTGTTCGCCGAGTTCGCGATCGCGATGGCGATCGCCGTGGTGTTCTCCAGCATCGTGGCGCTGACCCTGGCGCCGGTGCTCTCCGGGCGCCTGATGCACAAGGGCGACGACGAGACCGGCGCGGCGCGCATGGTGGGCCGGGTATTTGGCGCTATCGAGGCCGGCTACGGGAAGCTGCTCTCCGGCGGGCTGCGCGTGTCCTGGCTGGTGGTCCCGCTGCTGGGCGGGGTGCTGGCCGGGGCCTGGTACCTGTTCGACAGCCTCCCCGAAGAATTCGCGCCGGAGGAAGATCGCGGCGCGTTCTTCGTGATGGTGGACGGCCCCGAGGGCGCCAGCTTCGACTACATGAGCCGGCAGATGGCCGAGGTGGAAGAGCGTCTGCAGCCGCTGATGAGCGAGGAAGGCGGGCCGATCCGGCGCGCGCTGGTGCGTACCCCGCGCGGGTTCGGCGGGGTGGAGACGGTCAACGACGGCTTCGTCATCGCGATCCTCGAGCACTGGGAGGACCGCGAACCTTCCGGGCGCGAGGTGATGAACTGGATCGAGGACAGCATCGGCGAGATGCCGGGCGTGCAGGCGCGCGCGGTGATGCGCCAGGGACTCAGCACCGGTGCGCCCGGGCCACCCGTACAGTTCGTGATCTCCGGGCCCGACTTCGAGACCCTGGAAGAATGGGGCAACGCGGTGCTGGACGAGGTGCGTGACGTGGACGGCCTGCGCAACCTGCGTCTGGACTACGAGCCGACCCAGCCGCAGCTGAGCGTGTCGGTGGACCGCGACCGCGCCGGGGACCTGGGCATCTCCATGCGCGACATCGGCCGCACGCTGGACATCCTGCTGGGTGGCCGGGCGGTGACCCGCTGGCAGGACCGCGGTGAGGAATACGACGTGATTCTGGAGGGGCTGACCGATCAGCGGCGCACCACCGAGGCCATCGACAACATCCATCTGCGTGCCGAGTCCGGCGAGCTGGTGCCGCTGTCCAGCGTGGTGCGCTACGAGGAGCGTGCCGGGCCGGCGTCGCTGTCGCGCTACAACCGCGGCCGGGCAGTGACCCTGCAGGGCGGCGTGGGCGGCGAGCTGACGCTGGGCGAGGCGCTGGACATCCTCGACGCGGCGGCGGAACGGGTGCTGCCGGACGAGGCCCGCATCGACTACAAGGGCGAGTCGCTGGACCTGCGCGAGGGCTCGGAGGCGATCCTGTTCGTGTTCGCGCTGGCGCTGCTGGTGGTGTTCCTGGTGCTGGCGGCCCAGTTCGAGAGCTTCGTGCACCCGTTCGTGATCATGCTCACGGTGCCCCTGGCGGTGGTGGGCGCCTTGCTGGGGCTCAGCCTGACCGGGCAGACGCTGAACATCTACAGCCAGATCGGGATCGTGATGCTGATCGGGCTGGCGGCGAAGAACGGCATCCTGATCGTGGAGTTCGCCAACCAGCTGCGCGATCGCGGGCGTGAGTTCCGCGATGCCGTGATCGAGGCCGGACGCCTGCGCTTGCGCCCGGTGCTGATGACCGCACTGACCACCGTGGCCGGTTCCATCCCGCTGATCCTGGCCTCCGGCCCGGGCGAGGAGACCCGTTTCGTGATCGGGGTCGCGGTGTTCTCCGGCGTGCTGTTCGCCACCGTGTTCACCCTGTTCGTCATTCCGGCCACCTACTACCTGATCGCCCGCGGCACGACCTCCCCGCTGGCCACCACGCGGCGGCTGCAGTCCCTGGATGAGGAGGTCCGGGACGTCGACGGCGAAACCCGCCCGTAGGAGGCCAGCCCCCTGGCCGATGTCGGCGGTAGGCCGGCCCCGGCCGTCGGGGCACCGGTTGGGCCTGGTCGGCGAGGGGGCTCGCCTCCTACAAGGGGGGTGTCGATGGGTGCCCGTTCGGTAGGAGGCCGGCCCTCCGGCCGATGTCGGCGGTGGGTCGGCC
>NZ_AUAG01000025.1:0-60158 GCF_000428605.1 Thioalkalivibrio sp. ALE19 | reverse complement strand
GGAGGACCGGCCTCCTGCGGGAGCAGGTTTCAACACGGTGGGAGGCGAGCCCTCTCGCCGATCCGACACAATCGGTTGCCAACGGTCCTGGTCTCGGCCGGGGGCGTTCATAACCCCCGGCCTGCCCGCCTGGCGGAAAAGGAACGGGCGGTGGCCCTGTGGCCCCGTTTGCCGCACCGAGCGCAGAGGTCGGGCGCGGGAGAAAAGGCGCTGCTTGTCTGAGCGAAGCGCAGCTTCGCGAGTTCAGCGCCGCCCGCGCCCGGCCTCGGAGCGAGGGGATCCCGGGCCGCGTCAGCGGACCGGGATGCGGCAGTCGGGGTGACTTCTTTGGGTCCTTTCTTGTTCACACAAGAAAGCCCGTTTTTGATCAACAACGGGCGCGGCGCGCTCGCGAGAGAGCGCAACACCCCCGGCGGCAGCCAAAACCGCCGACTCTGCAGCGCCAGCTCAAGGCCCGCGGCAGCGATCAAGCACAGGCAGTAGCCCGAAGCGCCGCGGCAGCGGTCGGGTAGCAGCTCCTGTTCGCTTGCAAGCAAGCTCCTGCAGCCTTTGCCGGGTGCCGGGTGCCGGGTGCCGGGTGCCGGGTGCCGGGTGCCGGGTGCCGGGGCCGGGGGCCGGCACCGGGCGGCGAGTGCCGCGCCGGCGTTACATCGCCCGGATGCGTTCGCGCTGCGCGGCGAGCTGCTCGCGGGTGGCCTGCATCTCGGCGACGCGGTCGCGCTCCTTCTGCACCACCTCGGCCGGGGCGCGGTCGACGAAGCTCTCGTTGGCAAGGCGTTTCTCGCTCTGCTCGAGGTTCTTGTCGAGCTTGTCGATCTCCTTGTCCAGGCGGGCGAGCTCGGCGTCCTTGTCGATCAGGCCGGCCAGGGGGATCAGCAGCTGCATCTCGTCGACCAGGGCCATGGCGGATTCCGGGGCCTCGTCGCCGGCGTCCAGCCAGGTGACCTCCTCGGGCTTGCCGAGGAATTCCAGCAGCGCGTGGTGGCGCCGGTAACGCTCCCGGTCGCTCTCGCTCCAGTTCTTCACCAGCACCGGCAGCGGCTTGCCCGGGGCGATGTCCATCTCGGCGCGGATGCGGCGCAGCCCGGTGATGAAATCCTTGACCCAGTCGAGCTCGGCGGTGGCGGTGGCATCGCGCGGGAAGCCGTCCTGCGCCGGCCAGGGACGCTGCACCAGGAACTCGACGTCGTCGCCGATGCCGGCGTGCGGCTTCGCACTGGTCCAGATCGCCTCGGTGATGAACGGGATCACCGGGTGCAGCAGGCGCAGCAGGGCCTCGAGCACGCTGACGAGCGTATGGCGCGTGGCACGCTTGACCGCCTCCGGCGTGGCCTCGTCGTTCAGCACCGGCTTGGTCAGCTCCAGGTACCAGTCGCAGTAGTCGTGCCAGGTGAACTCGTACAGCGTCTGTGCGGCGAGGTCGAAGCGGTAGGCATCGAGCTGCTGCGTGGCGGTCTCGGCGGTGGCCGCCAGGCGGTCGAGGATCCAGCGATCGGCGAGGGTGCGCTGCTCCGCGGTGTCGTCCGCGGCCGAGCAGTCGTGGCTCTCGACGTTCATCAGCACGAAGCGCGAGGCGTTCCACAGCTTGTTGCAGAAGTTGCGGTAGCCCTCGATGCGGCCGAGGTCGAACTTGATGTCGCGCCCGGTGGTGGCCAGGGCGGCCAGGGTGAAGCGCAGGGCGTCGGTGCCGAACGCGGGGAAGCCGTCGGGGAAGGCCTTGCGCGTGGTCTTCTCGATCTTCTTCGCCATCTGCGGCTGCATCAGGCCCTGGGTGCGCTTGGCCACCAGGTCGTCGGCGCTGATGCCGTCGATCAGGTCAATCGGGTCGATCACGTTGCCCTTGGACTTGGACATCTTCTGGCCTTCCGAGTCGCGGATCAGGCCGGTGACGTAGACCTCGCGGAAGGGCACGTCGCCCATGAAGTGCTCGCCCATCATGATCATGCGGGCGACCCAGAAGAAGATGATGTCGAAGCCGGTGACCAGCACGCTGGTCGGGTAGAAGTCGCGCAGTTCCGGCGTCTGCTCCGGCCAGCCGAGGGTGGAGAATGGCCACAGCGCCGAGCTGAACCAGGTGTCGAGCACGTCCTCGTCCTGTTCCAGCGCCACCTCGGTGCCCAGGCCGTGCTTCTCGCGCACCTCGTCCTCGGAACGCCCGACGTACACGTTGCCATCGCTGTCGTACCAGGCGGGGATGCGGTGGCCCCACCAGATCTGGCGCGAGATGCACCAGTCCTCGATGTTGCGCATCCACTCGAAGTAGGTCTTCGACCAGTTCTCCGGCACGAAACGGATGCGGCCGTCCTCCACCGCCCTGATCGCCGGTTCGGCCAGCGGGCCGGCCTTCACGTACCACTGGTCGGTCAGGTAGGGCTCGACCACGGTGCCGGAGCGGTCGCCGCGCGGGACCATCAGCTTGTGGTCCTCGGTCTTTTCCAGCAGGCCGAGGTGATCCAGATCGGCGACCACGCGCTTGCGGGCCTCGTAACGGTCCAGTCCGCGGTAGGCCTCGGGCACGCTGTCGTTCAGGCAGGCATCGATGGTCAGGATGTTGATCACCGGCAGGTCGTGGCGCTGGCCCATCGCGTAGTCGTTGAAGTCGTGCCCCGGGGTGATCTTCACGCAGCCGGAGCCGAATTCGGATTCGACGTAGTCGTCGGCGATGATCGGGATCTCGCGCCCGACCAGCGGCAGGCGGATCGTCTTGCCGATCAGGTCGCGGTAGCGTTCGTCTTCCGGGTGCACCGCGACGGCGGTGTCGCCCAGCATGGTCTCCGGGCGCGTGGTGGCCACGGTCAGGTGCCCGGAGCCGTCGGCCAGCGGATAGCGGAAGTGCCACAGGTGGCCGTTTTCCTCTTCCGACAGCACCTCCAGGTCGGACAGCGCGGTGTGCAGCACCGGGTCCCAGTTGACCAGGCGCTTGCCGCGGTAGATCAGGCCCTCATCAAACAGGCGCACGAAGACCTCGAGCACCGCCTCGGACAGGCCGTCGTCCATGGTGAAGCGCTCGCGCGACCAGTCCACCGAATCGCCCAGCCGGCGCATCTGGCGGGTGATGGTGCCGCCGGATTCGTTCTTCCAGTCCCAGACCGCGCGCACGAATTCTTCGCGCCCGAGGTCGTGGCGGGTCTTTTCCTGCGCCGCCAGCTGGCGCTCGACCACCATCTGCGTGGCGATCCCGGCATGGTCGGTACCGCCCTGCCACAGGGTGCGGTCGCCGTTCATGCGCCGGTAGCGGATCAGGGTGTCCATCAGCGTGTGCTGGAACGCATGCCCCATGTGCAGCGTGCCGGTCACGTTCGGCGGCGGCAGCAGGATGCAGTAGCTGGCCTCGCCCGTTTCCGGCGGCGCGAAGATGTTCGCGGCCTCCCAGCGTTCGTACTGGGCCTGTTCGATACTCTTGGGGTCGAAGCTCTTGTCCATGGTGGGGCCGGGCTCGGGGTGTGGATGGCAAAGCCGCGCATTATAACGAGGCACGCACGTTGTGACCCGTTTTCCCGCGCGGTCTGTCGAAACCCTCGGCCCGTGTGCGAGAATAAGCCGAACGTGATAACCGCAGAGTGTGGCGGGCCTGTGCGCCGCAACCGGATAACAACGAGGAGAAAGACCGATGTTCGCGAAAGGAAAGATTGCTGCCGCCGTCGGCGGTGCCCTGATGCTGACCGGTGGCCTGTCCGTGGCCCAGGCCGACACCTTCCACGGCGGATACGTCGGTGGCCAGCTGGTGATCGTGGACTACGATTTTGATGTGGATCCCGGCCCCTCCCTGTCCGACACCGACGTGGGCATCGGTGGCGTGATCGGTACCGGCACCACCGAGAACAATTACTACCTGGGCGTGGAACTCGACTTCTGGCTGGATCAGGCCGATGACTCGACCACCCGGAACGGGGTGGATTACGACGTGGACGTGAAGCACAGCTATGGCGTGAATGTGCGTCTCGGCCGGGTCTTCAACGATGACTGGCTGGTCTACGGCCTGCTCGGGTACCAGGGGACCAAGGCCAAGGTGTCCGCCGACGGGCTCGGGTCGGATTCCGAGACGTACGAGGGCGGCCGCGGTGGCGTGGGTGTCGAGTACCAGCTCGAGAACCGCATGTTCTTCCGCGGCGAGTATTCGCAGACCTTCCACGGAGACGAAACCGTGCTCGGCGGGGTCGACGTGGATCCGGATTCCTGGCAGGTAAAGGGCGCGATCGGTTACCGCTTCTGAAGCCCTACGGGGCAGGGTAAGAATGAAGGGGCCCCGCGCGCCGGGATGGCGTGCGGGGCCCCGTTGTATCAGGGCATTCCGGTGCCCCTTGAGCGGGTTGCGGGATCAGCCGCTGACCCAGGCGTCGCACCAGCCGCCGGCGGCGACGTTGACGCCCTGGAAGTCGGCGTGGTGGCATCCGCCGTTGCCGTCCCAGAAGGCGCAGTTGTCGCAGCGCTCGCCCTCGGAGTAGTCCGGATGATCGGCGTTGGCGGCATCCGCTACGTAGTTGTGGGCGTGTCCGTCCTCGGCCATGGGATTGGCCCTGGCCACGGACATGCCGGTCATGCTCACAACCGGGATGGCGGCGACGGCCGCGGAGGCGCGGCGGAGAAAGGTACGGCGGCTGATATCGGTCTTGTCGGACATGGTTCCGACCTCCTTGCTGGTAGTTTTCTTGTGACGGGCATCTCTGCGGATGCCGTCGCTACCTTGCATCGGTTCTCCGCGTTATTTCTACGTGAATGGATCACAAAACCTCCCCGGGTGAAGGGATTTATGATCCAGCTCAAGGGGTGGGTGCAGAAAAGGACGCCGCCCGCCGGCGGCGCTCACAGGGCGTGGTGTTCCAGCGGATAGCCGCGGTCGCGGAAGTAGCGCCAGCGGGCGCGACCGGCGGCGCGGCCGGCGTCGTCGGCGCCGACGATGTCGGCCACGCGCTCGAAACGGCCGCAGTATTCGGGGACCTCGGCGGCCAGGTTGACCAGCACGTCGCAGTGGGTGGTCGGGGCACGGGAATCGTGCAGGGTCACCGGCACGTCGGCGGCGTCCACCTCGGTGGCATGGGGCAGGAAGGCGGTATCGCGGAAGGTCCACAGCCATTCGTCCAGGCTCTGCGTCAGGGCCGGGTCCCCGGTGTGCACGTGCACCCGGTGACCCTGGCGCGAGGCCTTCTCGGCCAGCCGGCAGGCCAGCTGCAGGCGCGCGTCAGGCTGCGCATCCTGCAGCAGGTAGAAGGTGACGCGGGTCATGCGCCGGCCTCCTTCAGGCCTGATCCAGCAGGTACTGCATCAGCATCGGGACCGGACGGCCGGTCGCGCCCTTTTCCTTGCCGCTCTTCCAGGCCACCCCGGCGATGTCGACGTGCGCCCAGGTGTAGTCCTCGGTGTAGCGCGAGAGGAAGCAGCCGGCGGTGATGGTGCCCGCCGGGCGACCGCCGATGTTGGCCATGTCGGCGAAGTTGCTCTTGAGCTGTTCCTGGTATTCCGGCCACAGCGGGAGCTGCCAGCCGCGGTCGCCGGTTTCCTCGCCGGCCTGCTGCAGCTGCCGGACCAGGCGGTCGTCGTTGCCCAGCAGCGCGGCGCCCTGGTGGCCCAGGGCGATGATGCAGGCGCCGGTGAGGGTGGCGATGTCGATCACCGCCTTCGGCTTGTAGCGATCCACCCAGGTCAGGGCGTCGGCCAGCACCAGACGGCCCTCGGCGTCGGTGTTGAGGATCTCGACGGTCTGCCCGGACAGGGTGTGGATGATGTCGCCGGGCCGGGTGGCGCGGCCGTCCGGCATGTTCTCGGCGCTGGTGACCACGCCGACCACGTTGATCGGCAGGCCCAGTTCGCATACCGCCTCGATGACCCCGAACACGCTGGCGGCGCCGCACATGTCGTATTTCATCTCGTCCATCTCGGCGCCCGGCTTGAGCGAGATGCCGCCGGTGTCGAAGGTGATGCCCTTGCCGACGAACACCACCGGGGCATCGTCCTTGTTGCCGCCGCGGTATTCCATCGCGATCAGGCGCGGCGGGCGCTCGGACCCCTGGCCGACGGCAAGGATGGCCCCGGCACCCAGGGCCTCCAGTTCGTGTTCGTCGAGCACCGTGGTCTCGAGACGGTCATACTGTTCGGCGAGCCGGCAGGCGGTGTCGGCGAGGGATTCGGGATAGCAGACGTTGGGCGGGGTGTTGCCCAGGTCCTTCGCCCGGTTCATGCCGGTGACGATGGCCGCGGCCTCGCTGCAGGCCTTCTTCGCCGCATCGGCGCGGCTGCGGTCCACGGCAAACTGGACCTTCTCGAGCTTGACGGGGCGGGTCTCTTCCTTGCCCTTGAACTCGAAGAAGCGATAGGCGGCGTCGCCGATGGCGGTGATCAGGGTGCGCACGGTCCAGGCGATGTCCTTGCCGCGCGGGACGAAGTCCTCCACCGCGATCACCGCGCTGTCGGCCGGGCGCTCCACCAGCGCGGCAGCGAGGGTCTGGCAGGCCTTGCGCGCAGCGCGGGCGTCGTAGTCCTTCTTCGCGCCCAGGCCGATCAGCAGCGCGGAACCCTTGCGTCCGGCGCCGGGCACCAGCAGGCGCGAGCCGGCGTCGCCGTCCATCTCGCCGGCCTTGAACAGGGCCGCGAGGTCGCCGTCGCGGGCCTCATCCAGGACCCGCGCGCCCGGGGCCGGCTTGCGCCGGTGGCTGACGGCGGCGGCGCGGATCCCGGCGCGGGGTTTGTCGACGGCGGAGGTGGTGACGGAGAATTGCATGGGCGCCTCGCGGGATGAAATGAATGTTTTCCAGTGATACTACCAGCGCGCCGCCGGGGCGCACTACGCACACCGGCGACGTGGATACGGGCCGCGCATGATCCTGCGCCGGGCCGAGCGCTTCGTTGCGCGCGAACTCCTGGTGACCCAGGCGGCGGTCACCGTGGTGCTGCTGCTGGTGATCGTCGGCGGGGTGCTCGCGCGGGTGCTGCAGGACGTGGCCGAGGGCAGCGTGCCGGCGGATTTCCTGCCGGCACTGGTGGGCTTCGGCGCGTTCAAGGGCATCGTCTACCTGTGGCCGGTGGCGCTGTTTCTGGGGTTCATGCTGGTGCTGGGCCGCATGCAGCGCGACAGCGAACTGATCGCGCTGCAGTCGGGGGGGATGTCGTTCGCCGCGCTTTATCGTGCCCTGTTCCTGGTCGCCGGACCGGCGGCGATCCTGCTGGCGGCGCTGATGAACACCGTGGTGCCCTGGACCGAGGGCGAGGTGGACCGCATGCGCGATCTCGCCGATCAGCGCTCGGACCTGGTGGGGATCGCGCCGGGGCAGTTCCTGGAGTCGCGTGTGGGGGACCAGGTGTTCTTTGCCGAGCGCCTGAGCGATGACCGCGAGGCGCTGGAGGAGGTGTTCATCTACCGCGAGGTGGACGGCGAGGCGCAGGTCACGGTGGCCGCGCGTGCGATCCCCGATCCCGGTGCCGAGGGCAGCGGCTTCCTGGTGCTGGAGGACGGTTACCGCTACGTCGGCACCCCGGGCAGCGGGGCCTTCCGCATGCTGGAGTTCGAACGCCTGCGCACGCAGATCACCGAGCCCGACCCGGAGGCGGATCGGCGCAGCCTGGAGGCGCAATCCACACCGGAGTTGTGGGCCGAGCGGGACGACCACGAGGTGCGCGCCGAACTGGAGTGGCGCTTCGCCATGCCGCTGTCGATCGTGGTCCTGACCCTGATCGCCCTGCCGCTGTCACTGGTGCCGCCGCGCAGCGGGCGCTATGCGCGCATTCCCGCGGCGATCGGGGTGTACGTGCTGTACGCCAACTTCCTGATCCTGGGGCAGGGGCAGCTGGCGGACGGCCAGGTGCCCGTGGCCGTGGGGCTGTGGTGGGCGCACGGCGCGATGCTCGCGCTGTGGTTGCTGCTGGCCTGGCGCAAGGGCCTGCTGCGCTGGCCGCGCCGGGGCGCGGGTCCACCGGCGGGGGAGCCGGCATGACCACGATCCTGGGGCGCTACATCATCCGCCAGGTGCTGCTGGGGACCGCGCTGGCGGCGCTGCTGCTGGTTGCGCTGGACGCGGTGTTCGCGCTCATCGACGAGCTGCGCGACATCGGCCGCGGCGATTACGGCGTGGCGCAGGCGCTGATGTACGTGGCCCTGACGCTGCCGCGGCGGATGTACGAGATGATGCCGCCGGCAGCGCTGCTCGGCGGTCTCCTGCTGCTGGGCAACCTCGCGGCGGGCAGCGAGCTGACGGCCATGCGCGCCGCCGGGATGACCGTCGGGCGGTTCGTCGCCTGGGTGATGCAGGGCGGGCTGATCGTGGTGCTGGCGATGGTCGCGATCGGCGAGTTCGTCGCGCCGGTGGCGGAGAACCGCGCGCAGAACCTCAAGGCGACCGCCTTCGACCGCGAACTGAGCGTTGGCTCGATGGGGCTGTGGGCGCGCGACGGGCGGCGCATCGTGCATGCCGAGGCCGTGCTGCCGGATGACCGGCTGGCCGGCGTGCGCGTGGTCGAACTGGGCGAGGACCGGCGCCCGCGGGTGATCACCCGGGCCGCGGGCGCGCGTTACACGGACGGCGAGTGGTGGCTGGAGGACGTGGAACGCTCGCGCCCGGATTTCGACGGGGTAGTGACGGAACATGCCGAGGAGGAACGCGTGGAGCGTCTGATCGCCCCGGAATACTTCTCGGTCCTGGTGGTGGAACCCGCGCAGATGGGAGCGCGCGACCTTCATCGTTACATTCAGTACCTGCAGGAAAACCGCCTGGATTCGGCGCCCTACGAGGTGGCCTTCTGGCAGCGCCTGACCCTGCCGGCCTCGACCTGGGTGATGCTGCTGCTGGCGATCCCGTTCCTGTTCGGGTCGCAGCGCGAGGGCGGGGCCGGACGCCGCCTGTTCGTGGGCATCGCGATCGGGGTGTCGTTCGCGATCGTGATGCGGGCGATGACCCATGTCGGACTGGTGTTCGCGCTGCCGCCGGTGCTGGCGGCCAGTGTGCCGGTGCTGCTGTTCCTGGTGGCGGGGCTGCTGGGGCTGCGGCGCGTGGCATGATGTGACGCGGATTATCGACGACGGGAGAACGACGCAATGAGAGCAGGCGGAAGACCGTCCCGGACCGGGCGCGCGGGGCAACTCCTGTGGCTGCTGCTGGTAGCCGGAATGCTGGCCGCCTGCGGCAGCCCGGGGCCCACCGACCTCGACCCGCTGCCGCGCTCGGCCACGGTGCTGGTGTTCGGGGACAGCGTGACCCACGGAACCGGCGCCGGTGATGGCGAGGACTTTCCGACGCGTCTGGAGGCGATCACCGGCTGGACCGTCATCAACGACGGGGTGCCCGGCGATCGGGCGGATACCGCACGCGGGCGCATCGAGGACAGCCTGGTCGAACATGAACCGGATCTGGTCATCCTCGAGCTCGGCGGCAACGACTTCCTGCGCGGGCGCCAGCCGGCGGACGTGAAGGAGGATCTGCGGGCACTGATCGGATACGTGCGCGACCACGGGGCGCAGCCGCTGCTGATCGGCGTGCCCGAAGCCTCGGCCCTGGGGGCCGCTACCGGGCGGCTCAGTGACGACGCGATCTATCGCGAGCTGGCGCGCGAGGAGGACGTGCCGCTGATCGAGGGGGTGCTGGCCGGGGTGCTGAACGACGCGGATCTGCGTGCGGACCGCATCCACCCGAACGCGGACGGCTATGCACGCATGGCCGAGGAGATCGCCGACGGGCTGATGGAGGTCGGGCTGTGGCTGGGACGCCGAGCCCCGTGAGCGCATGACGGGGCGCGGGTGGCCGCGCGCGATCAGCCGCCCCCGGAGTCCTGTTCTTCCTGGTTTTCCTTCCAGCGCGGACGCTTGAGCGGCCGCGTGCGCATCAGCACGGTGGAGGACAGCCAGTCGTGCAGCATCCAGCGCTGCGGGTGCAGGGCGCTGGCGCCCAGGGCGAGAACGCCCAGGGCGGTCATCAGCGCGGTCATCCAGTCGCCGTGCTCGCGCGCCAGATGGATCGCCATCAGGATGATCATCCACTGCGAGATCCCCACCAGAAAACGCAGCGTGGCCTGCCAGGAGGTGATCCGGCTGCCATCCTCGCTGCGCACCACCAGGTTCCAGGTCTGCATCCCGAGGGTCTGTCCGGTCCGGCGCCAGAAGCCGTAGAAAAAGGCCCAGGCGGCGAAGATGTTGAGGGTGAGCTGGACCTGCCAGAAGAACACGTCCAGCAGGTTCCACAACGGCAGGGTCACCAGCCCCAGCACCAGCCAGATGGCCAGCACCAGCAGGCTGTCGTAGAGCAGTGCGCCGAAGCGCAGCAGCAGGCCGACGGGGCGGGAGTCGCGTTCGGGAGCGGGGATGTCGTTCATGGGGTCTCGCTGGTCACTGCGCGGAAGATTGCGTAGTCTTGCGGTATGTCGCGACGGTTTCAACGTATCCCGCTCGAATTTCCGGCCCGGCTCGAGCTGGATGGCCGGACATGCCCGGTGCGCGTGCTCGACATCTCGTTGCGTGGAGTGCTGGTGGAATGCGAGGGGCTCGAACCGCTCGCCCCGGGCACGCCCGGTCAGGTGGACATCCCGCTCAGTGACGAGGCCCGCATCGCGTTCGAGGGCAAGGTGCGCTGGCAGCAGGGCGAGCGGCTGGGGCTGGAGATCGCCGCCATGCCGCTGGAATCCGCCGGGCACCTGCGGCGCCTGGTGGAGCTGAACCTGGGCGACGAGGCACTGCTGGAGCGTGAGTTCGCCGCCATGGTCGCCGAGCCGCCGGGCGAGGATGACCCGGGCAGTTGATCCCGGGCCCTGATCCCGGGCCCTGAACCCGGGGGGCTCAGTAGAGCTCGCTGAACGGCAGTACCTCCACCCACTCCCCGGCGCGTGCGCCGTCCGCCTCCCGCGGCAGTACCACGAAGGCATTCGCCCGGCTCATCGCGCTCAGCTGATGCGATCCCTGTCCCCCGGCGCTGCGCACCACGTCCACGCCGTCCTCGGTCTCCACGATCGCCCGCTGATAGTCCGTGCGCCCCGGCCGCTTGCGCAGATCCTCGCACAGCCGTGCGCGCAGGGTGCGCGGTTCGGCCACCGGCAGGCCGGCCAGACTGCGCAGCGCCGGGCCGACGAACAGGCCGAAGGTGGCCATCGCCGAGACCGGATTGCCCGGCAGCCCGACAAACCGGGCCTGGCCGAAGCGGCCGAAGGCCAGCGGACGCCCGGGCTTCATCGCGATCTTCCAGAAGCCGACTTCGCCGCGCTCCTGCAGGATGCGGGTGATGTAGTCGGCATCACCCACCGAGACCCCGCCCGTGGTCAGGATCAGGTCGGCCTCGCGGCCCGCGGACTCCAGGGCCTCGCGCACGGCGTCCTCGTCGTCGGGAATGATGCCGTAGTCGCGGGCCTTGACCGCGTAGCGCGACAGCAGGGAACGCATCATGTGACGGTTGCTGTCGTGGATCTGGCCGGGCTCCAGGGGTTCGTCCACCGGGACCAGTTCGTCGCCCGTGGAGAAGAACACCACGCGCGGCTTGCGCAGGACCTCGACCTCACTGATGCCCTGGCTGGCGAGCACCCCGATCTCGGCCGGACCGAGCACCTGCCCGGCGCCATAAAGCCGTTCGCCGCTGCGGGTATCCTCGCCGGGGCCGCGGATGTTCGCGTTGTCCGCGGCCGGGCGGTCGCAGCGTATGTGGTCACCTTCCACCGTCACGTGCTCCTGCATGACCACGGTATCCGCGTCGTCCGGGACCACCGCGCCGGTGAGGATCCGCACGCAGGAGCCCGGCGGCAGCGCGCCGTCCCACGGGTGCCCGGCGGCCGAATGGCCGGCCAGATGCAGCCGGGCGCCGGCTTCGCGGGCATCGGCGGCGCGCAGGGCGTAGCCGTCCATCGCCGAAACCCGGGCCGGAGGGACGTCCAGCCGTGCATGCACGTCCGCGGCAAGAACCCGTCCGGTGGCCGTCTCCAGACTGCGCGTGCGCGTCCCGGCGACCGCCTGGCAGGCCTCCAGGACGGCGGCGCGCGCCTGTTCCACGGTGAGGGCGGTGGGGTCGAATTCGTCACAGGCGGCCGCGTTCATCCGGTTCCTCCGTTGTCATCTGTCAGCCGTTCAATAACGGGTAAAGGGAAAGGTGTTCGATGATGAAGTCCGCCACCGGCGAGGGGTCGTCCAGCGGCAGCACCGGGCCATGGAAGGGCAGCCCGCCGGCGTCGGTGGCCACTGCGACCACCCCCGGTGTATCGGGGTACAGCGGTGGCTTGTCGTTGGCCTTGCGGTAGACCTCGATGCGCGGCAGGTCGGCGTTCTTGAAGCCCTCCACCAGGATCAGGTCCGAGCGCGCCGGATCCAGTTTCGCGCACAGGGCGTCGAGGTCGGGGGTCGCCCCTTCCTCGATCTCGGGCGTCTCCACCATCAGGGCGAAGCGCCGGGACGAGGCCACCAGTGTCTGGTCGGCCCCCGAGTGACGCAGCTCGTAGCTGTCCTTGCCCGGTTTGTCCACGTCGAACTCGTGGTGGGCATGCTTGATCACCGCCGGGCGCAGGCCGCGGTTGCGCAGCTCCGGGATGAGTCGTTTCAGCAGCGTGGTCTTGCCCGAGCCGCTCCAGGCGGCGAAGCCGATGCGCGGCAGCGTGTTGTCCGGGTGGCTCATGACGGTTCCTCTCCCTGGTGGCGACGGCCCGGTGTGGTACCGGTCGTCGGGGAGTGTAAGGAATCGGCCGCCAATCTACACGCCGGTTGCGGGGCGCAGTAAGTTCCCGGGGTCACCGCGGGGCGAGATCTTCGGGGGTGTTGAGGTTGGTGAAGGCCGCGGGGCAATCGGAGAAGTCGGCGGTCACGGCGCCGTGTTCGCGCAGCCAGGCGCCGGCGGGCAGGGGGCCCGCCGCGATCGCGGCGCGCAGGGCGGGCACCAGTCCGGCACCCAGCAGCAGGAACAGCGGCTGCAGGCGCCGGCCGTCGTGGGCCATCGCCGCGGGGGCGGCGTGTTCGGCCCGCGCCGCCTGCAGGCGGGGGCCGAGGTCGTGCGGGGCGCTCGGGGCATCCACGGGGACGCACAGCAGGTCGCGGCCGGGTCGGGCGGCACCGGCCGCGGCAATGCCGGCCAGCGGGCCGCGGTAATCGGGATGTTCGTCGGCGACACAGGGAAACCCCAGCCGCGCGCAACGGTCCATTTCGGTATTAGTGCTGACGACGATGCCATCGACCTGTCCCTGCAGACGCTCGACGGCATGTTCGATCAGCGGCCGGCCCCGGTATTCGAGCCACGCCTTGTTGCAGCCGCCCATGCGCCGGCCCTGACCGCCGGCGAGGATGACCCCCAGCGGCGGGCGCTCCGGGGCGGCGGGTGGAGTCTGGCGGGAGTCCTGCGGCATGGGCGTTCGTTTGCGCAATGGCCTATGTTGTAGGGTGCAGGATGCGTGGCCGACACGATACGAGGACGACAGCGATCCATGATCCGATTCCGTAACCAACGCGGTGCCGCGGCCCGCTGGCTCCTGTGGCTGGCGCTGCTGGTGGTCGGCACGGCCGGCGCGCTGCTGGCCAGCGCCGATAACGGTGGCGACCGCGAAGCCGTGCTCCTGACCGTGGACGGGGCCATCGGTCCGGCGACCGTAGATTACATCACGCGCGGGATCGATGCCGCCGAGGAGCGCGGTGCCGAGATGGTCGTGCTGCAGCTGGACACGCCCGGTGGCCTCGACTCCAGCATGCGCAGCATCATCAAGCACATGCTGCAGTCCGAAGTGCCGGTGGTGACCTATGTGCACCCCGCCGGCGCGCGGGCCGCCAGTGCCGGAACCTACATGCTCTACGGCTCGCATGTCGCGGCGATGACGCCGGCGACCAATCTGGGCTCGGCAACCCCCGTGCAGATGGGCGGGGGCGGCCTGCCCGGCATGGACGAGGAAGACCTGGACGAGCTGCGCGAGGAAGCGGAAGACGAGGCCGAAGCCGAGAACGGGAACGGCGGCGAGCAGCGGGACAACGGCGAGGACGCCGTCGAGCCGGCCACCGAGGAAGAGCTGCTGGACGACGACCCCGAGCCCCGCCGCGGGGACGATGCGATGGAGCGCAAGGTGCTGGAGGACGCGGTGTCCTACATCCGCGGCCTGGCCGAACGCTACGACCGCAATGCCGACTGGGCCGAGGAGACGGTACGCGAGGGCTCCAACCTGACCGCCACCGCGGCGCTGGAAAAGAACGTCATCGATTTCGTCGCCGACAACCTGGACGATCTGCTGGCGCAGCTCGACGGGCATACCGTGAAGCTGATGTCGGGCGAACGCGAACTGGTGACCGAGGGCATCGAGATCGTGCGTATGGATCCCGACTGGCGCACCGAGCTGCTGTCGCTGATCACCAACCCCAACATCGCCTACATCCTGATGCTGATCGGGATCTACGGCATCATCTTCGAACTGGCGAATCCGGGCGCGGTCTACCCGGGTGTGATCGGTTCCATCGCGCTGATCCTTGCGTTCTTCGCCCTGCAGGTGATGCCGATCAACTACGCCGGACTGGCGCTGATGCTGCTGGGGATGATCTTCATGATCGCCGAGGCCTTCGTGCCCAGCTTCGGCGCGCTGGGCATAGGAGGGCTCGTGGCATTCATAACCGGTTCCGTGATCCTGTGGGATGACCCCAATCTGAACGTGGCCCTGCCGCTGGTGGTCGGCACGGCCATTGCCATCGGGCTGGTGTCGGTCTGGGTGCTGGGGCGGCTGTTCAAGCTGCGCGGCAAGAAACCGGCCACCGGCCATGAAGAAATGATCGGCATGATCGGCCATGCGCGGGAAGATTTCGAGCGGCGCGGTCCGGTGTGGGTGCACAGCGAGCTTTGGACCGCCGAAACCACCGCGCCGGTGCGCGAGGGGCAGGCCGTGCGGGTGACCGCGATCGACGGCCTGCGCCTGACCGTGGAGCCGATGGAACAGGACGAGCGGGCCGAGGGCAGCGGTCCGGCGTAGCGCGGGCCGCCTCCGCGCGGCCGGCACATGCAGCAAGCCGCCGATTCGGCGGGAAGGAGCACAACATGTTGAATGATTTCGGTTTTATCGTCGTACCGCTGGTGATCATCATCGCCCTGATCGCGATGTCGATCCGGGTCCTGCGGGAGTACGAACGTGGCGTCGTGTTCTTTCTCGGCCGCTTCCAGTCGGTCAAGGGGCCCGGCCTGATCATCGTGATCCCCGGGATTCAGCAGATGGTGCGCATCGACCTGCGCGTGATCACGCTGGACGTGCCGAGCCAGGACGTGATCTCGCAGGACAACGTGACCGTGCGGGTCAATGCGGTGCTGTATTTCCGCGTGGTGGACTCGGCCAAGTCGGTGATCCAGGTCGAGGATTACTACGCCGCCACCAGCCAGCTGGCCCAGACCACCCTGCGTTCGGTGCTCGGCAAGCACGAGCTGGACGAGATGCTGTCCGAGCGCGACAAGCTGAACTCCGATATCCAGTCGATCCTCGACGCGCAGACCGATGCCTGGGGCATCAAGGTCACCAACGTCGAGATCAAGCACGTGGATCTGGACGATTCGATGATTCGCGCGATCGCCCGCCAGGCCGAGGCCGAGCGCGAACGGCGCGCCAAGGTCATCCACGCCGAGGGCGAACTGCAGGCGGCCGAGAAGCTGGTGCAGGCCTCGCAGATCATGGAGGCCAGCCCGGCCGCGCTGCAGCTGCGCTACATGCAGACCATGTCGGACATGTCGACCAACGGGCATGCAAACACCATCTTCTTCCCGCTGCCGCTGGAGCTGACCAAGGTGTTCGAGAACCTGGCCGGCAAGTTCCGTGCGGAGAACCCGGAAAACCCGCTCAACGCAGCGGCCGCTGCAGCGGGGATGGGGACGAAGGATTCCTCCTCCGGTTCCGGCGTGACCGGCGACACCTCCGGCGCGGAGGAGGATGCGGGCGGGGCATCCGATACCGGCCGCGGTCCGACGTCCGGGGGGCCGGCCAGCTCCTGATCGGTCCGCGGGCGTTCGTCCGGCATGGCGACGGAGACGCCGGAGACGGCCGCGGAGCTCCCCGCGGTCCTCGACCGGTTCCTGGACGAGCTGTGGGCGGTGGAAGGCCTGGCCGACCGCACCCTGGCGGCCTACCGGCGCGATCTGAGCGCGCTGGCGGGTTTCCTGGCGGCGCGGGACGGGGCACTGGAGGCCGCGACCCATGCCGACCTGCTGGCCTTTGTCGCCGCCCGCATGCAGGGCGGGGCGCGGCCGCGCTCGGTGGCCCGGGCGCTGTCCTCGATCCGCCGCTTCTATCGTTTTCTGGTACAGGCGGGCGAGCGCGAGGACGACCCCTCGGCCGGCATCGATCCACCGCGGCCCGGACGGCCCCTGCCGGCCGGGCTGTCGGAGGCGCAGGTGGAGGCGCTGCTGGCGGCGCCGGACACCGCCACGGCCGTGGGACTGCGTGACCGGGCGATGCTGGAGATGATGTACGCGGCCGGTTTGCGGGTCTCCGAACTCGTCGGGCTGGAAGGCACGGCGGTGAATACCCGGCAGGGCGTGGTGCGCATCATCGGCAAGGGCGGACGCGAGCGCCTGGTGCCGCTGGGCGAGGTGGCGACCGACTGGCTGGCGGCGTATCTCGACCGCGCGCGCCCCGAGCTGATGGCGGGGCACCCGCCGGTGGAGGCGCTGTTCGTGACCCGGCGCGGCCGCGGGCTCACGCGCCAGGCCTTCTGGTACCGCATCAAGGCGCATGCGGCGCGGGCCGGTATCGACACGGCGCTGTCGCCGCATACCCTGCGGCATGCGTTCGCCACCCACCTGCTGGACCACGGGGCCGACCTGCGGGTGGTGCAGATGCTGCTGGGCCACAGCAGCCTGTCCACGACCCAGATCTATACCCATGTGGCGCGCGCGCGGCTGCAGGCGCTGCATGCGGAACATCATCCCCGGGGATAGCCGTCTGTCCCCCGGAAGGCAACCGGCCTACAATCCACGTTTTGATTCATCAGCGAGACACCCATGTTCCTCAAGCGCGTTCTTCCCTTCGCGGTCGCCCTGGCGGCCGTCGGTACCACGGCCCAGGCCAGCGAGGCG
Source organism: Thioalkalivibrio sp. ALE19 (assembly GCF_000428605.1). NCBI lineage: Bacteria > Pseudomonadati > Pseudomonadota > Gammaproteobacteria > Chromatiales > Ectothiorhodospiraceae > Thioalkalivibrio > Thioalkalivibrio sp. ALE19. The sequence goes on along the minus strand of NZ_AUAG01000025.1, from coordinate 43,188 downwards.
ATCGAGCAGGCCATGTCGCAGGCCATCCCCGATGCCGAGATCGACTCCATTCAATCCACCCCCCTCGAGGGGATCAAGGAGGTTCGCTACGGCACCGAGATCTTCTACGTCAGCGAGGACGGCCGTTACGTGATGCAGGGCAGTCTGATCGACCTGCAGACCCGCGAGAACCTCACGGAACAGGCGAAGGGCGGTGCGCGCGCCGAGCTGTTCGCAGCCATCGACGACAGCGAACTGGTGGTCTACGAACCGAACGGCGAGACCCGCGCGGTGCTGAACATCTTTACCGATCCCAACTGCCCGTACTGCCGCGACATTCACGCGGATCTGCCGGAATACCTGGAAGCCGGCGTCAAGGTGCGCTACCTGATGTTCCCGGTGCTGGGGCAGGACTCGCCGGAGATCATGAACCGCACCTGGTGCGCCGATGACCGCCAGGCGGCCATGGACCGTTCCAAGGAGGGGGACAAGCTGACGGATCTGGACAGCGGCTGCGCCACCCCGCAGGACGAGCACATGCAGCTGGGGCAGAGCCTGGGCGTGCGCGGCACGCCGGCCCTGTTCACCGAAAACGGCGAGATGCTCGCCGGCTACGTCGAGCCGGAAGAGGTGCTGTCCCGCGTGCTGGGCGACTGATCCCATGAGCGTGGCCGCCGACGACGCCTTCTTCCTGCGCGAGGCCATCCGTCTGGCGCGGGAGTCCGTGGATGTCGGCGGCGGACCGTTCGGCGCCCTGGTGGTGCGCGACGGCGAGATCGTCGGCCGCGGGGCGAACCGCGTGATCCCGTGGCAGGATCCCACCGCGCATGCCGAGGTGGCGGCGATTCGCGACGCCTGCCGCCACCTGCAGGACCACCGCCTGTACGGCGCGACCCTGTACGTCTCCTGCGAACCCTGTCCGATGTGTCGTGCGGCGGCGTGCTGGGCGCGGCTGGACCGGGTGGTGCATGCCGCCTCGGCCGCGGATGCCGCCGCGGCCGGGTTTGACGACGAGCGGATCCGCGACGAACTGGTGGCGCCCCCCGAGGCGCGCCGTCTGCCGTTGATCCGCACCCTGGCCGAGGAGGGGCGGGCGGTCTTCGACTACTGGGAACGCCACGCCAACCGCCGCTTGTACTGAATGTGCGGCGGGTCCCGGCCGTCGGTGCATGACGTGACGCCCGGACTGGGGCACAATCCGGGCACGGAACAGGGAGTGGGGCGGCATGGAGAAGCGTCTGCTGGAACTGTCGGTTTGTGTGGAGCCCGATCGGCGCCGGCTTGCGCGTTTCGCCCTGGACGCTGTGGTGGCCCTGGGCGGCAGCCCGTTTCGCGCCACCGCCCGTCTCGATGTCCTTCTGCACGCGCTGCGCGAGGCTGCCGCCAATGTGGAGGGCGGGCTGCAGGTGGCGCTGGTGGCCCACGGGCGAGAACTCGCCCTGTATTGGGAAGAGGCTGGGGGGCATGCGCGCCGCGAACACCTCGATCGTGTCCCCGAAGACCCCTCCGAAGCTTCGCTCGAGGCCCTGTCACAGCGCCTGCGCCGGGGTTCCGAATCCACTGATCCCGAGCTCCTGCGCCGACGCAATGCCCGCTTCGCCGCCGAACTGGAACGCGCCCGCGAGCGGGCGGCGGCCGAGATGGCTGAGCTCGAGGCCGATCTGGAACGCAAGAAGGCCGAGCTCCAGCGCTCGATCCGCGAAGCCGAGACGGACAGCCTGACCGGGCTGTTCAATCGTGGCGCCTTCGATGCCCGTCTGGAAGAGTCCCTGCTGCACTGCGCCCGCCAGGGTGAACCGCTGAGCCTGGTGCTGCTTGATCTCGACTTCTTCAAGCAGATGAACGATACCCACGGCCATCAGTTCGGGGATGATTACCTGCGTGGCATGGCCGATGCCATGCGTGCGGCCATTCGCGAACACGTGGACCTCCCCTGCCGCACCGGGGGCGACGAGTTCGCCATTATCGTATTCGGTGACCGCGACGCGGCGGCCGGCGTGGCGCAGCGCGTGCTCGCGGCGATGGAGGGCCGGGTCAGCATCGGTGTGGGGCAGCGGGCGGACGGTGACGCGCCGGAGGATCTGGTGGCGCGCACCGATGCGGCACTGTATCTGGCCAAGCATCGGGGGCGCGGGCAGGTCGCGACCGAACTCGAGCTCGAGGCCCCCGACGCACCGGCGGCCGCGGGCCTCGGAGCCCGCGCGTGAGCGCCGCACCGCCCGCGCGTCAGCCGTATGCCCTGCTGAGCGAGCAGGCGGCGGCGCGCGCCGGCGGGCAGGTCCTGCTGCAGTCGCGGCTGAAGACCGTGGCGCGGCGCCTGGGTTTCGGCGAGATCAAGCGCGAGCGCATGCTGCTGGTCTGCCAGGAGCTCGTGACCAACCAGATGAAATACGCGCGCGGGACCGGACTGGTGCAGATCTGGGAGCAGCGCTCGCCGGAACCCGCGCTCGACCTGTTCGCGATGGATTTCGGTCCGGGGATCGCGGACCTGAACCAGGCCCTCGCCGACGGCCATACCACCTCGGGGACCCTGGGCAAGGGGCTGGGCACCGTGCGGCGCCTGGCCGACGATTCCGATTTCTACAGTGTTCCCGCGACGCAGGCCGCCGGTACACCGTGGCAGGGGACCGCGGCATGGGCCCGTTTTCGCCCCGGGGACAACGGACAGGACGAGCCCGGTCCGGCCTTCGGCCGTTACCTGCGGGCATTGCACGACGCGCCGCACAACGGAGATTGCGCGGACCTCGCGGTGGACCGGCACGGTCTGCGCTGGGTCCATATGGACGGCCTGGGCCACGGAGTGGAGGCCGCAACCGCGGTGGCGGGACGCTGTCGACCGGGCGAGCCGGGTGACTCGCCCGCGGAAGTGCTGCACCGGCTGAGCCGTGATCTGAGCGGCTCGCGCGGGGCGGTGGGGATTGCCGGCGAGGCTATGGTGGCGGAACGCGGCGCCCGGGTGTGTGGCGTTGGGGACATGAACGCCTGGGTCGTGCGTGAAGGGGAGCGGCGTGGCCTGGAGATGGCGCCGGGCATTCTCGGGCATGATCATCGCAGTTGCGAGGAGATCCGGCTGGACCTCCCCCCGCATGCGCTGGTGCTCACGGCCTCGGACGGTATCCGGCGCAACTGGAGCCTGGCGAGCTTTCCCGGCCTGTGGCGCCGGCATCCGCAGCTGCTGGCGCTGGTGCTGGGCCAGGTGCTGGGGCGCAGCAACGATGACAAGTCGCTGCTGGTCATCCGCCTTTGACGGCAGGTCATGGGCGGACACAACAAGAAACGAGGAGGAATCATGACGGGGGACAACATGAATCGGGAGGACGGCGAGACCCGCAGTGCCAACGAGATCCTGGTCGAGCAGCTGATGGTCAACGTCGGCCGGATTTCCGGGGTGATCGAGGAGCGTGGTCACAACATCTTCGTGCAGGGGAACATCCTGTCGCGCGAGGAGATCAGCGACTACTCGGTGGAGTTCATGGAGCTGTTCGTGATGCTGCTGCAGCACGAGGGGCGGCCGGACCGCTCCAGCGAGGAGTTCCGTGCCCTGCAGCAGTTCTTCACCACCATGTCGCAGCAGATCCTGATGCGGGGCGGCGACATGGAGGAGTTCGTGCGTTATCTGCAGTTCATGCAGAACGTGATGATCGAGGATCTGGGGCGCGACGCGGAGATCACGCCCGAACAGACCCGCGAGACCCTGCTCCTGCTGGCCGGGGTGTTCAACGACATCATCCTGGACGTCTATCGGGTGTATCTGGAGCAGAAGGAAAGCACCATCGAGGCGCAGCAGGCCGAACTGCGCGAGATCTCCACGCCCATCACCGAGATCTGGGACGGCGTCCTGACGCTGCCGATCATCGGGACCCTGGATTCCTCGCGCACCATGGTGGTGATGGAAAAGCTGCTCGGGCGCATCGAGCAGGACCGGGCCCGCGTGGTGTTGATGGACGTCACCGGGGTCATGGCGATCGACTCCCAGGTATCGCACCACCTGGTGCAGATGATCCGTGCGATCGGCCTGATGGGTGCGCGTCCGGTGCTGACCGGGATCCGGCCGGAGATTGCCCGGGCGCTCACCAGCCTCAACATCGATCTGGGCGACGTGACGACCCGCGCGACCCTGGCCGAAGGCCTGAAGGAGGCCTTCCACTGGCTGGGCGTGCGGATGGCCGACGCCCGGACCCCGGCCTGACGGGCGCGCCGATGGTCCAGGGCATGCATCTCACCCGGATCGGGGCGGACGCGGTGCTGCTGGAGCCGGGTGAGGGCCTGGATCCCGGCGAGCCGGACCGCTATCTGGTCGCGCTGGGGGATTACCTTCAGGCGGCGCGGGCTCGACGACTGATCTACGACCTCGACAGCGTGCCGGTGGTCGATGCCCTCTACTACGACTGGCTGAAGGCGGTGCACGGGCTTTGTCGGGTCATCGGGGTGGAGATGGTGGTCGCGAACATGGCACCTTCGGTGGCTTATGCGCTGGCGGCGCGCCTGGATGAGGTGCCGCCCTTTGCCTGTGCGCGCGACGTGGAGCGCGCGCGCTGACATCCGCCACCCCCGCGACCGGGAGAACGCCGCATGCTGGAACTGGGCATCGTTGCCCTGACCACCTTCTTCGTGACCGTCGGCCCGGTGGACGTGGCGGTGGTGTTCGCGGTGCTGACCCGTGGCATGGACCCGGCTCAGCGCCGCGCGATGGCCTGGCGCGGCGCGTTGCTGGCGACTGCCATCCTGCTGCCGTTCGCGCTGTTCGGCGAGGCCGCGCTGGGGGTGCTGGGGATCTCGCTGCCGGCGCTGTACACCGCCGGTGGTATCCTCCTGCTGCTGATCGGCATCGACATGGTGTTCGCGCGCAGCTCCGGCGGGGTCTCGGCCACCCCGGACGAGACCCGCGAGGCCCGCTCGCGTACCGACCTCTCGGTGTTCCCGCTGGCCACGCCGCTGCTGGCCGGGCCCGGGGCGATGGGCGCGGCCATCCTGATGATGAGCCGTGCCAGCGGCGATCTGGCCGTGCAGGCGGTGGTGATCGGGGCGCTGATCGCGATCATGGCCCTGGCGCTGGTCTGCCTGCTGATCGCGGTGCGTATCCAGCACTGGCTGGGCGTCACCGGTGCGCACGTTCTCACGCGCATCATGGGGGTGCTGTTGTCCGCGCTGGCGGTCCAGTTCATCTTTGACGGACTGGCCGACAGCGGCATTCTGACCTGACATCGAAGGAGCGATGCATGACCCGGATCTGTCCGCACTGCGAAACCGAGAACCCCGACGACGCGGCCTTCTGCAAGGCCTGTGGCCGTTCGCTGGACTTCGGCGCCCGCCCCTCGGAAGGCCCCTCGGAGGGCGCGGGGCCCGGCGCCGGCGGCCCCGCCGCGCAACCCGGCCCCGGGCCGGACTCCGGGCGAGACGGGGATCCGCCCGGGTCCCGTCAGGATGCCCCGGACGATGCCGCTCCGCCGGGGATGAGCAGCGGGGGTGCGGATCCTGTCCATGCCCATGCCGAGGGGCCGCCGCAGGATCGTGCGGCATTCGGCGGCTTCTGGCGGCGCGTGCTGGCGGTGCTGATCGACGGGGTGATCCTGGGCATCCCGCTGACCGTGGTGCAGGCGATGATCAGCCCGGAAACCATGCACACCGAGGAATGGACCGATGCGGACACCGCCTGGACCTTCGTGAACATCCTGGTCGGCTGGTTCTATTTCGCCGGCATGCACAGCTCGCAGTACCGCGCGACCATCGGGAAGATGGCGGTAGGCCTGCGGGTGGTCGACTGGCATGGCGAGCGCATCAGCTTCGCCCGCGCGACCGGGCGCCATTTCGCCGAATTCCTGTCCGGTCTGCTGTTCATGATCGGCTACCTGATGGTGGCCTTCACCCGGCAGCGCCGCGCCCTGCACGACTTCATCGCCGAGACCTGGGTGGTACGCCGCGAGTGGCTGGATGAATAGCCCGTTCGGCCGGGCGTTCGGCGGGCGGCCCTGAAAATCCCGGCCGAATCCAGTATGGTATTGGACCTTTCCGGCGCCGTACCCCGCCCGGTCCCGACCTTCCGGCCGCCGTCCGCGGCCGGTCGAGTGCCTCTGGCGGGCCGCTGCGCGCCCGAATTGCCTAGAACCCAACGGGAGTCACCGAATGTTTTCGATCGACATGAGCATCAACGGCTACGATGACGAACTCTGGAGCGCGATCCGCAAGGAGGCGCAGCGCCAGGAAGAGCACATCGAGCTGATCGCCTCGGAGAACTACACCAGCCCGCGCGTGATGGAAGCGCAGGGTTCGGTGCTGACCAACAAGTACGCCGAGGGCTACCCGGGCAAGCGCTACTACGGCGGCTGCGAGCACGTCGACGTGGTCGAACAGCTGGCCATCGACCGCCTCAAGCAGCTCTACGGCGCCGATTACGCCAACGTGCAGCCGCATTCCGGCTCGCAGGCCAACGCGGCGGTGTACATGGCCCTGCTGCAGCCGCATGACACCGTGCTTGGCATGAGCCTGGACGCCGGTGGTCACCTGACCCATGGCGCCAAGCCGAACTTCTCCGGCAAGATCTACAACGCCGTGCAGTACGGCATCACCGACGAGGGCCTGATCGACTACGACGAGGTCCAGCGTCTGGCCACCGAGCACCAGCCGAAGATGATCGTCGCCGGTTTCTCCGCCTACTCGCGGGTGGTGGACTGGAAGCGCTTCCGCGAGATCGCCGATTCCGTGGGTGCGTACCTGATGGTCGACATGGCCCACGTCTCCGGCCTGATCGCCGCCGGCGAATACCCGAACCCGATCGACCACGCCCACGTGGTCACCTCCACCACGCACAAGTCCCTGCGCGGGCCGCGTGGCGGCTTCATCATCTCCAAGGGGCAGCCGGAACTGAACAAGAAGTTCCAGTCGCTGATCTTCCCCGGCACCCAGGGCGGCCCGCTGATGCACGTGATCGCCGGCAAGGCGGTGGCGTTCAAGGAGGCCCTGGAGCCGGACTTCAAGACCTACCAGAAGCAGGTGATCGCCAACGCCCGTGCGATGGCCGAGGTCCTGGTCGAGCGCGGTTTCGACATCGTCTCCGGCGGCACGGACAACCACCTGTTCCTGCTGAGCCTGGTGTCCAGGGGCATGACCGGCAAGGATGCGGACGCCGCCCTGGGCCGCGCCAACATCACGGTCAACAAGAACGCGGTGCCGAACGACCCGCAGTCGCCGTTCGTGACTTCCGGCATCCGCATCGGCACTGCCGCCCTGACCACCCGCGGCTTCACCGAGTCCGAATCCCGCGAGCTGGCCGGCTGGATCGCCGACGTGCTGGAGAACATGGACAACGAGCAGGTGATCGACGACGTCCGCGGCAAGGTGCTGGACATCTGCCGCCGGTTCCCGGTTTACGGCGCCGGCGAATAAACCGGGGCGATGCGCTGTCCGGCCTGCGGTGCCAGTGACACCCGCGTGGTCGACTCCCGGGTCGCCGGACCCGAGCAGGAACAGATCCGGCGACGGCGGGAGTGCCGCGTGTGTCACGAGCGTTTCACCACCTTCGAGCGGGCGGAGTTCAGCCTGCCGCGGGTGGTCAAGCGCAGCGGCGAGCGGGTGGCCTTCGATGACGAGAAGCTGCGCAGCGGTCTGCGCCGGGCGCTGCACAAGCGCCCGGTGCGCACCGAGGACGTGGAGAACGTCATCGACGACATCAAGCGCCGTCTGGCCGGTACCAGTGCCCCCGAAATCAAGTCCGACCGTATAGGCGAGATGGTCCTGGAAGCCCTGCACGGGCTGGACCATGTCGCCTATATCCGGTTTGCCTCCATCTATCTCAGCTTTGCCAGCGTGCAGTCCTTCCGCGAGGCCATCGAGCGCCTGGAAGACGACCTGAGCCCCGAGATGCGGCGTCACCAGCTGCGTCTGATCGACGAGGAGGCCGCGCGCGCCGCGGCTGACGAGATCGCGGAAGAATCCCCTCCCGACAACCCCGACCCCGCCGGCGAATCGCGATGAACGCAGCCGACCGTGAATGGATGCACCGCGCGCTGATGCTGGCGGACTGCGGCCGTTTCACCGCCGATCCCAACCCGCGCGTGGGCTGCGTGATCGTGCGCGACGGTCGCGAAGTGGGCGCCGGCGTGCACTGGCGGGCCGGCGAGGCGCATGCCGAGGTCAACGCCCTGCAGATGGCCGGGGAGGCCGCGCGCGGGGCGACGGTGTACGTGAGCCTGGAGCCGTGCAACCACCATGGGCGCACGCCGCCCTGCACCGAGGCGCTGATCGCCGCCGGGGTGGGGCGCGTGGTCATCGCCATGGAGGATCCCGATCCACGCGTGTGCGGGGGCGGGGCGCAGCGCCTGCGCGCGGCCGGCATTGCGGTGGAGACCGGGCTGCTGGAGGCCGAGGCGCGGGCGCTCAATCCCGGATTCGTGCAGCGCATGGAACGCGGGCGGCCGTGGGTGCGCATCAAGTCCGCGATCTCGCTGGACGGGCGTACGGCGATGGCCTCGGGCGAGTCGCAGTGGATCACCGGCGAGGCCGCGCGCAACGACGTGCAGCTGTGGCGTGCGCGGGCCGGGGCCATCCTCACCGGCAGCGGCACCGTGCTGGCCGATGACCCGCAGCTCAACGTGCGCCGCAGCCCGGCGGAACTGGCCGCCGCGGCCGGGTTGCCGACGTCGGGCCGTGTGGCCGATCTGCCGGTGCGCCAGCCATTGCGGCTGATCGTGGATTCCGGCCTGCGGACCCCGCCCACCGCGCGCATCCTGCAGGGTTCACCCACCTGGGTCCTCACTACCGAGTCCGCGGCGGCCGGCCCGGCGGCGGACGCCCTGCGCGGACGCGGCGCCGACCTGATCGCCCTCCCGGGGGCGGCGGAGGACGCCGCCGGGCATCTGGACCTGCATGCCCTGCTGGCGGAGCTGCACACCCGCGAGATCAACGAGCTGCACGTGGAGGCCGGCCCGGGGCTGGCCGGTGCGCTGGCCCGTGCCGGTCTGGTGGACGAGTGGCTGGTGTACCAGGCGCCGCTGCTGCTGGGTTCCGGCGGCCGGCCGATGGTGGACTGGGACATCGGACGCATGGCCGAACGCGCGGAGCTGGAGGTCGTCGAGTCCCGCTGGCTGGGCGAGACCCTGCGGTTGCGGGCTCTCCCCCGCGGGGTCCCGAATTCGCTATGATCCCTGCATTTCCACACGGACAGGCCGCGCCATGTTCACCGGCATCATCGAAAGTCTCGGTACCCTCGACACCCTGACGCCCAGCGGTGGCGACCGCCGGCTGCATGTCAGTGCGCCGGGGCTGGACTTCTCCGGCACCCACCTCGGGGACTCGATCGCGGTCAACGGCGTCTGCCTGACGGTGACCGATCTCTCCGTGGACGGCTTCACCGCCGATGTCAGCCGCGAAACCCTGGAGGTGACCACGCTGGGCGATCTCGGCCGCGGCGACCGGGTCAACCTGGAGCGTGCGCTGGCACTGGGCGACCGGCTCGGCGGTCATCTGGTCTCCGGTCACGTGGACGGCGTGGGCGAGCTGGTCTCGATGGAGCCGGATGCCCGCTCCACGCGGGTACGGTTCCGCGCACCGGCGGCACTGGCGCGCTACATCGCGGCCAAGGGGTCGATCACCATCGACGGCACCAGCCTCACGGTGAACCGCGTCGAGGGGGCCGAGTTCGAGGTCAACATCATCCCGCACACCCGGGACCTGACGCGCTTCTCGGTCTACGCCCCGGGGACGCGCGTGAACCTGGAGGTCGACCTGATCGCCCGTTATCTGGAGCGCCTGATGCTGGGCGATCGCGCGGCGGATCCGGGCGCCGGAGCCGGGGACGGCGGTGGCACGCTGTCCGAGGACTGGCTGGCCGAGCAGGGCTTTCCCAATCATTCCGGCCCGCGCGACTGAGCGCGGGCCCCGACGGCAGGTGTTCATGGAATTTTCCGATACCGAAACCATCCTCGCGGAACTCGAGGCCGGGCGCATGGTGGTCATCGTCGACGACGAGGACCGCGAGAACGAGGGCGACATCCTGATGCTCGCCTCGCACGTGCGCCCCGAGGACATCAACTTCATGGCCAAGTACGGCCGCGGGCTGATCTGCCTGACGCTCACCCGCGAGCGCTGCCGGCAGCTGGCCCTGCCGCTGATGGTGACCGACACCAACGACGTGCACGGCACCAACTTCACGCTGTCGATCGAGGCCGCCGAGGGCGTGACCACCGGGATCTCGGCGTATGACCGGGCGCATACCATCCGCACCGCAGTGGCGCCCAACGCCCAGCCGGAAGACATCGTCCAGCCGGGGCACGTGTTCCCGCTGATGTCGCAGCCGGGCGGGGTGGTGGTGCGCGCGGGCCACACCGAGGCGGGCTGCGATCTGGCGCGTCTGGCCGGGGCGGAGCCGGCCGCGGTGATCGTGGAGATCCTCAACGAGGACGGGACCATGGCGCGGCGGCCGGACCTCGAGCGCTTCTGCGCCGAGCACGGTCTGAAGATGGGCACCATCGAGGACCTGATCCGCTACCGCATCGAGAACGAGAAGACCGTGCGCCGGGTCTCCGAGCGCGAGTTCCCCACCGAGCACGGGACGTTCCGCCTGCTGGCGTTTCAGGACGAGGTGGATCACGAGATGCACTTCGCGCTGGTGCGCGGCGAACCCCGTCCGGACCGTGACACCCTGGTGCGCGTGCATCTGGAAAACACCCTGCACGACACCCTCGGTTACGCCGGCCCGGATCGCGGCTGGCCGCTGGACGACGCGCTGCGGCGCATCGACGAGGCGGGCGAGGGCGTGGTGGTGATCCTGCGCAAGCACGAGGGCCCCGAGGCGCTGACCCAGCGGCTGGAGCAGCTGGGGCAGATGGCCCAGACGGCCCAGACGGGGGGCGAGGAACGCGGCGGCGGGCGCGAGAATTCGGCCGAGTGGCGCATGTACGGCATCGGCGCGCAGATCCTCGCCGACTGCGGCGTCGGGCGGATGCGCCTGATGTCGGCGCCGAAACGTTTCCACGGCCTGGGCGGCTTCGGCCTCGAGGTGGTGGACTACGTCCACGACGAGGGCTGACCCGCGTCACCAGCGCGCGCGGTCCCACATCTCCGGGTTGGCCCAGAAGCGGGCGTTCAGCCAGTCGGGCGTGAGCTTGTAGTCGTACAGGCTGGTGCGGTAGACCGCATGCTCCGGCGTGGCCGCCTCCGCCGCCGGCTCGCGCCGGAACCCCAGGGCGAGGAAGGCGTTCAGGTCCCAGCGGTCGTCGCGGTGGCGGTGCAGGATCAGGGTCTCTTCCGCCCAGCGGTCGCGCAGCCCGCCCAGCAGCTGCTGTCCCGCCGCAAGTTCCATCTCCGCGAGCACGTCCAGCACCAGCACCAGTGGTTCGCGCCCGGCGGGCGGGTCGGCCATCAGGGCCTGCGGGGTGGTCACGCGCCGTTCGCCATGCGCCCCGGGAACGGCGTCCGGGTTGCAGGTCAGGATCAGCGGGGTGTCGCGGCCCAGGCGTGCGGGGAGCTGACGGCGCAGGGTGTCGATGTCGATCATGCGGGGTCTCGCAGAAGGGACGTTCGTTATACTCTATGTATTCAACCCAGAGAAAGCCGTAAAGGAAGCCGTGCCATGACCCGGGATCTGCTGACCGAGTTTCTGTCCAAGCATCCGATGTCCGCCTCCCTGACTCCCGCGGAGGTCGACACCCTGATGCAGTATCTGGAGGTTGTCGAGACCCATCACAAGGAGATCATCGCCGACATCGGCGAGGTGGGCGAGGCGCTGTTCTTCGTGGTCAGCGGCACCGCCGCGCTGTACGACGACGACGGCAGCCAGGAGATCGAGGTCGGGCGCATGGAGACCGGGGAACTGGCCGGCGAGATGTCGTTCTTCGACCGCGTGCCGCGCGGGGTGCGCATGCGCGCGCTGACCGACAACACCCGCCTGCTGCGCCTGACGCGCTCGAAGTACGACCGCCTGCGGGTGGAACACCCGTACATCGCGGTGAACGTGCTGGAGTTCGCCATTATCAGTCTCGATCACCTCATCCGCCGGGTGTCGGAGGACGTGGCGACCTACGCCCGCTACCTCTACGCCCCGGGCAAGAAATAACCGGCGGCGCGGTCGCCGATGGCCGCCGGCATCGCCACCGTGGCCGAGCACCTGCTGCTGCCGCCGGGTCTGGCGGTGCTGCTGCTGGTGCCGGGGCTGCTGCTGTTACGGGGGCAGCGCCGCGGGGGTGGCTGGCTGGTGACCCTCGGGCTGGCCGCACTGATCCTGCCCGCGCTGAACGTCGTCGCCGCCCCGCTGGCGCAGACCCTGGAGCGGGATCTGCGCGAACGGCCACTGGCCACCGGTCGGGCGGACGCGATCGTGGTGCTGGGGGGCGGCCGGGCCAGCGGCCGTCACCACGTCACCGGCGGTGACGATGTCTCGGCGCTGACCTTCGAACGCCTGCGTTTCGCCGCCCATCTGCACCGCCGGACCGGTCTCCCGTTGCTGCTGTCCGGCGGCAGTCCCGGCGCCGAGGGTCGGCCGGCCGAGGCGGAACTGATGGCGGATGCGCTGCGCCGCGAGTTCCGCGTGGATCCGCGCTGGCTGGAAGGTGCCAGCCGCAATACCCACGAAAACGCCTTCTTCACCGCGCAGCATCTGCAGGGCAGCGGGGTGGAGCGGGTGCTGGTGGTCACTCATGCGATGCACATGCCGCGGGCCCTCGAGCGCTTCGAGGCGGCCGGGCTGGCGGCGGACCCGGCACCCACCGGCTTTCGAGGCCCTGACGGCGAATGGCGCCTGCGCGACTTCGTGCCCACGGTGGATGCGCTGGAGACCTCGCGGTTTGCGCTGCGCGAGTGGCTGGCACGGGCGGCGCGGCCGTTGCGGGATCGTCTGCCGGGCGACCGGCCCGGGGCATGATGGGCGCCATCCGGGCGGTGACTGCCTGGATGGCGCGCGCGGGGGTGGCGCTCGTGCTGGTGATACCGGCGGCGGCCGGTGCCGACCCGGAGGATGCCGGGGGGCTGGCGGTCGACCTGCGGATCGAACGGGCGCTGCACGCGGCGCTGGACGCCGAAGGCCTGTCGGCGCGCGCACACCTGCGCGAGGGGCGGCTGGCGATGACCGTCGGGGCCGAACGCCTGCATCTGCCCGAGCCGGTGGGCACGCTCGCCGGAGTACGCCTGGATTGCCCCTCCCTGGTGCCGACCACCGTCGGCTGGCGCTGCCGTGAGGCGCGGCTGTCCGCCGATGGCGGGGACCTGGCCCTGCAGGAACACCCGCTGCGCCTGGACTGGCACACCGGCCATAACCGCCTGCGCGTTGCCGGAGACTGGCCCGGCTGGTTCGGGGCGAGTGGCGAATTCGTGCTGCGCGTGGCCGGTGCCGATGACTGGCGGGCCGAACTGGCCCTGTCCGGGGTGGATCTGGTCGCGCTGGCGGAGTCGCCGCGACTGGCGCCCTGGCTGCCCGAAGATCCGCCGGTGACCCTGCAGTCGGGGCGTGCGGACCTGGCGCTGCAGGGGGCGGCGGAAGGCGGGCATCGGGTCGATCTGCAGCTGCGGGACGTGGGCTTCTCCGATGCGGTGGGACTGCGCGCGGGCGAGGGCATCGGCGGCCGCCTGGAGGCACGCGAGAAGGGGGGCTGGATCCTGGACGCGACCCTGGAGGAGGGCGCGGTGTTCGTGGATCCATGGTTCGTGGACGCGGACGAGACCGGGAACCTGAACCTGCGCGTGGATGGCCTGCGTCCGGCGGATGGCGGGTTCGCGGCCGGGGTGGAGGTGGCGGAACTGTCCGGCTCGCTCGGCGAGATACTGGCCTTCAGCGGTCAGGAGATCCGCAGCGGGCCGCCGGAGGCGATCGCTCCTTCGGGGTCTTTCCATTTCGAGGCGCGGGACCCCGGTGCGGCGCATGCGGTGCTGCTGGATCCCGCGCTGGCCGGGACCCTGGGGCGTGATCTGACGGTCAGCGGGGATTCGGTGGTGGTGCGGCTGGAGCTGGAGCGCGGCGAGCCGCGTTCGGCGACCCTGCGCTGGAAGGCCCTGAGCGCCGAGGACGGGAGCGGGCGTTTCGGCGTGACGGACAGCGACGGCACGCTGAACTGGCTGGCGGATGCGCCCGCAGTCCCGGGGCAGCTGGGCTGGCAGCGGGCGCATCTGTTCCGCCTGCCGCTGGGCGAGTTCGACGCGCGCGTGCGCGCGCAGCCGGACGGGATCGACCTGCTGGAAGTGACCCGCATCCCGATCCTCGACGGCGCCCTGCGTGCGGATGACTTCGGTCTGCGCCTGACCGCCGACGGACCGGATGTGCGTTTCACCGGCGGGGTGCAGGCGATCTCGCTGGAGCCGTTGACCGAGATCCTGGGCTGGCCGCGCTTCTCCGGTCGCCTGGCCGGCATGATCCCGGAGGTGCGCCTGGATCGCGGCGATCTGGCGGTCGACGGGCGGCTGCTGGTGCAGGTGTTCGACGGCGACGTGGTGCTGCGCGACGTGCGCATCCGCGACCTGTTCGGGCGAACCCCGGAGCTGGGCCTGTCGGCGCGCATGGACCGCCTGGACCTGGCCCTGGCCACGCGCGCCTTCGACGTGGGCCGGGTGGAGGGCCGGCTGTCGGGCCACCTGGAGGACCTGCACATGATCGACTGGCGTCCGGTGCGCATGGATCTGGCCCTGCAGACGCCCGAAGACGATCCGGGGCGGCGGCGCATTTCACAGCGCGCGGTGCAGAACATTACCGAGCTGGGCGGGCCGGTGCAGGCGGCGGCTTCGTCGGTGTTTCTGCGTTTCTTCGAAAACTTCTCCTACCGCCGACTGGGCTTTCGCTGCCAGCTGCGCGGCGGGGTCTGTGAACTCGACGGGGTGGGAGACCGCCCGGACGGCGGGTTCGCCCTGGTCCAGGGGGGCGGGCTCCCGCGGATCGATGTCATCGGCTACAACCGTCGGGTCGACTGGGACGAGCTGCTGCGCGGGCTGTCGCGGGTGACCGCCGGGGAGTCCCCGGAGGTTCGCTGAGCACGCGCACGGGGCGTTCATGTCCTCGTCAGCCACCGGCTGATGTAATGTAGGATGATGACTGTCCAGCCGTGCCTGCCAAGGAGCTGCCCATGAAAGCCTGGTTCGGGGTTCCCGCACTTGCCCTGCTGTCCGCGCTGGTCGCGGGCTGCGTGACCATCAACATCTACTTCCCCGCGGCCGCGGCGGAGGATGCCGCGCGCGCGATCGTTCGCGATGCCCTGCAGCTGCACGACATCGAGGAGCTGCGCGAGCCCGAGTCCGCGCCGGAAATGGACGGCGGTTCTTCGGATGCCGGTTCGCCGGATGCCCGCGATGCGGCCGGCGAGCGCTCGACCCCGCTGCTCGCGCGCCTGCTGGAAACGCTGGTGGCGCCGGCCGCGGCCAGCAACCCGGATCTGCAGATCGAGACGCCGGCGATCAATCGCATCCGCGCGTCCATGCGTGACCGTGCGCCGCAGCTGGCGCCGCATTTCCGCAGCGGGGCCATTGGCTTCGGCGCTGATGGCGACGTGGCCATCCGGGATCTCTCCGAGGTGCCGCTGCGCGAGCGCAGCGAGGTGCAGCGCCTGGTCAGCGAGGAGAATGCCGACCGGGCCTCGCTGTATCGCGAGATCGCCCGCGCCAACGATCGACCCGACTGGGAGGACCGCATCCGCGAGACTTTCGCCCGGGTGTGGGTGGACGAGGCGCCGGCGGGGTACTGGTACCGCTCCGACGGTCAGTGGCGGCAGAAATGACCGGTCCGGACCGCACACGGAGGGTCGGGCTTGGGGGGTGACGCCAGTCTGGGCGCGCGCCTGGAGGCCGGACGGCACCGGGTCGAACGCCTGGTGCTGGAGAGCGACCTGTCCGTCATGCCGCGCTGGAAAGCGCTCGGGCTGGGCGTCCTGCGCGGGCTGCACGGACTGGTTCGCGAGGCGGCCGAGGGCCAGCTGACCCTGCGCGCGATGAGTCTGGTGTATACCACCCTGCTGTCGATCGTGCCGCTGCTGGCGCTGTCGTTTTCCGTGCTCAAGGGCTTCGGCGCGCACAACGCCGTGGAGCCGGTACTGCTGGAATTCCTCGAACCGCTGGGCGCGCAGGGCGAGGAGATCGCCGACAACGTGGTCACCTTCGTGGACAACATCCGCGTGGGTGCGCTGGGAGCGGTGGGCCTGATCTTCCTCGTGTATACCGTAGTGGCGCTGGTGCAGAAGATCGAGGCCGCGTTCAACACCATCTGGCGGGTGGAGACCCAGCGCAGCCTGGCCCAGCGCTTCACCAGCTATCTGTCGGTGATCATGATCGGGCCGCTGCTGGTGTTCGCCGCGCTGGGGATCACCGCCACCGTGATGTCCTCCGAGGCGATGCAGACGGTGGCGGGCGTCGAGCCGTTCGGGCGCCTGATCACCGAGTTCTCGCGCCTGGTGCCCTACCTGCTGATTATCGCGGCGTTCGCCTTCATCTACATGTTCGTGCCGAATACGCGAGTGCGTCTGGGGCCGGCGCTGGCGGGGGCGGTGGTCGCGGGCGTGCTGTGGCAGAGCATGGGCTGGGTGTTCGCCAACATGGTGGCGGAGTCCACCCGTTATGACGCGATCTATTCCGGCTTCGCGATCATGATCCTGCTGCTGATCTGGGTCTATCTGGCCTGGCTGATCCTGCTGATCGGCTCCAACGTGGCGTTCTACGTGCAGCATCCGGAATACATGAACGTGCGGGGCCGCCGCCCGCGGCTGTCGGCCGCGGCGCACGAGCGTCTGGGGCTCAACCTGATGCAGGTGGTGGCGCGCCATTTCATGGAAGGGCGCACGCCGCCCACGGTGGACCAGGTGGCCGCGGAGCTCTACGTGCCCGGCAATGCGCTGGGCGGTGCAGCCCGGGCCCTGGAGGCCGCGGGACTGCTGAGACGCACCGAAGACCTCGGTCTGGTGCCCGGGCGCGATCTCGGCCATCTGCCGGTCGCGGAGGTCCTGCAGGCTCTGCGCGAAGACCAGGAAGATCCGGCGCTGCGGACCCTGCAGGGCGATGCGGCGGTGGAGTCGGCGCTGGAAGAGCTGGACGTGGCGCGTCGCGATCATCTGGGGGCGCGCACCATGCGCGATCTGCTGGAGCGGGCGGGCGCGCAGCAGCCGGCGAGGCCGGCACAGGAAGGCGCTGATGCCGGGCCGGGCCCGAGTCCGGATCCGCGTGCCGGGGAGCCGCGTCCCGGCTCGGGTGTGTCCCCGTCAGCGAGGCCCTGATGCGGTGTCCTCCGGGGGGTTCCTCGGGGGCGCGACGGGGTGAGGGCGGCGAGTCCGGAGAGCCGGCGGGGTCAGGCGTTCGAGCCGGCTTCCGCGTCCAGGCGTTGCTGGGCCCGGTGCATCAGCTGGCCGGAAACGCGCTCCACCAGCGAACTCGCCGCCCTGCGTACCGCCGCTTCCACCAGCGGATTACCGAGACGGTATTCCAGCTCGAACTCGACCCGGGTCAGCCCTTCGCCGGCCGGCTGCAGGCGGTAACTGCCGCGATTGTGGATGCCGCGGATCGAGCGCCAGGCGAAATGCTCCGGCTCCACGGCGCTGCAGACCTCGACGTCGAAATCCATGGTCATCCCCGCCGCCACGATGGTCCAGCGGTACTGCTCGCCGCCCAGGGGCTCGATGGTGCGCACGTGGTCGCACAGGTCGACGAAGTTGGGGACATGACTGAGCAGGGCAAAGACCCGCTCGGGTTCGGCCTGCAGGGAGGTTTCGTGCGTGATACGGCGCATGCTCGCGACTCGCTGGCTGGAGCGGAAGAACTGATGGTAAGAGCCCCCGGAACGCTTCCGGGTTCCCCGCAACCTGTTCACGGCCCGGTTCCGGGCTGCTTGTGGGCCCGTAACGCTCGTTCTAACATGACGCGCGATCGCGCTGAAACCACCGATGCGAGCCCTGAATGAGCTTTGCCCGAGATCACCGTCCGGCCCCCGATGCCGGTTTCATGGAGCGCTACGAGGCCGGGGCGCTGGGTATCCTGCACTGGGAACAGCTGGACGCCCTGTGGGCCACATTGCGCGCCGGCGCCCGCGACGGCGAGTGGTACGTCTACGCGGTGGGGGAGGCGGTGCCGCAGGCGCCGGTCCGTGCGGCCGAGCTGGACCGTTTCCTCACCGAGGTGGACGCCCTGCTGCGCGCCGACCACGACGAAAGCTACTGCGGCATCGTCTACGTGGACGACCGCGAGAATCCTCGCTTCGTGAAGATCTTCGACCCCAACAACCTCGGATCCTCCTGCGGATCGTCGGGCCTGCGGGTACTGCCGGGCTGGATCCTCTCCACCGTGCCGCCGGAAGACCTTCAGGCAGCGATGCCCCCGCCGAACAGCCGCCGCCGCTGGTGGCAGCGGCTGTTTCCCTGAGGTTCTTTCCTCAAGACGCTGCTCTCAGGAGGAAGCGCTGAACACGTCGTCGATGTGGCGGGCGGTCAGGACGCGTTCCGACCAGATCAGCAGGGTGTCGGCATCGGCGGATTCGATCCGCTCCCGGTGTTTTTCCGCGGCGTCTGCACCGAACTTGCGGCCGATCAGGCGCAGGAGGACCGCGGCTTCACCCTGCGTGACGCCTTCCTGAAGTCCCTGCTGTCGCCCCTGTTCCAGCCCCTGTTCCAGCCCCTGTTCCAGGCCCTGCTCCAGGCCCTGCTCAAGGCCCTGCTCAAGGCCCTTCTGCAGTCCTTTTTGCAGCCCCTGTTGCTCGTAGCGGCGCTGCCATTCCTTTACGCGTTCCGCCAGCATGGTTTCCATCTCCCGCAGGTCGTTGTTCGGAGGCGCCAATGTTTCGCCGAAGTGGCCGGGGATGACCACTCGGCCCAGCCAGACGCTGAAGGCCCGTCGCAGGGATCGCTGCTCCGGGTGTTTCAGCCATTGCACCAGACGCCCGACGACCGCCTGCAGATCCTCGGGCTCGCGGCTGTGCTCCAGCCGGAAGACGGCCGCGGCCAGGTTGCGTGCCGGCAGATCGGCGTCCGCGAAGGCCCCCTCGTCGAGCAGAAGATACCGGAAATCCGGGCGGTAGGCCTCCAGTCCTCCGGGGATCGGTGCGATCAGCTCGCGCACTTCGATCGGGGCACTCCAGCGTCGTTCACCATTATAGAGCACCAGTGGCAGTACCGGCGGCAGCCGTCCGTCGGGGGTCAGTTCGCCGGTGCGCACCAGATCCTGGTAGAGCAGGCCGAGATAGGTCAGCAGGCGTACCGCCATGAAGCGGTCCACCGATGACTGGAATTCCAGAAGCAGGTAGACGTAACACCAGCCATCGCCCCATCGCAGGCGCCAGACGATGTCGTCCTCGCGCTCGCGCAGATCGTCGGAGACGTAGTGACCGTTGACCCGCTCCAGCGAATCCAGGTCGACCTGTTCGATCCAGGGTTCGTTGACGAACCCGCGCAGCAGGTCAGCGACCAGCTCGGGGTGACTGAACAGGTGCTTGTAGCCGTGATCATGTTCCATGGTCCCTCCCTGGACCCGTAATTCATGCCCCGATAATGCCCTCCAGACGCTTCAGGCATTCGAGGTACTGCGCCTCGTCCGGTGGCTGGCCGCTGCGCTGGCTCTCCCACAGGGCCTGACCCAGACACTCCATCATCCGGTGTTCGGCGTCCAGTTCGCCGTAGCGGGCGCACAGGCGGCGGTGCAGGTCGCGGATGCCGGCCGGACGGTCCGTGGCGGCCTGTTCGCGCAGGCCCATGTGCATGGACATGTGCAGGAACGGGTTGGTGGTCCCCGACTCCGGCGGGAACTCGGCGGTCAGGGCCTTCTCGCGGTCGTTCAGCAGGGCATGGTATTCGGGGTGGTCGCGGATGATGCCGACCAGCACCTGTTCCATGTCGCTCAGGGGTTCCTCGTTGCGGGCCTTCTGCCAGGCATCCAGGAACTGGGTTCGCATGCGGTCGCGGTCGCCGTACATCGCATCAGGCCTCGGTCTTGTCCTTGTATTCGCACAGATCGCGGATCACACATTGCCCGCAATCCGGCCGGCGTGCGCGGCACACGTACCTTCCGTGCAGGATCAGCCAGTGGTGGGCGTCGCGCAGGAACTCCTTCGGGGTGAACTTCAGGAGCTTCTTCTCGACCTCCAGCACGGTCTTGCCGGGGGCCAGTCCGGTGCGGTTGGCCACGCGATAGATGTGCGTGTCCACCGCGATGGTGGGTTCGCCGAAGGCCGTGTTCAGCACCACGTTGGCGGTCTTGCGACCGACCCCGGGCAGGGCCTCCAGCGCCTTGCGATCGCGCGGCACCTCGCCGCCGTGGAAGTCCACCAGCATGCGGCAGGCCTTCATGATGTTCTCGGCCTTGGCGTTGTACAGGCCGATGGTGCGGATGCATTCCTTCAGGCCTTCCAGTCCCAGGTCGAGGATGGCCTGCGGGGTGTTCGCCACCGGGAACAGCCGCCGGGTCGCCTTGTTCACGCCCACGTCGGTCGCCTGCGCGGACAGGATGACCGCCACCAGCAGCTCGAACGGGGTGTTGTACTCCAGCTCGGTGGTGGGTTCGGGGTTCGCCGCCCGCAGGCGTTCGAAGATCTCGCGGCGCTTGGCGGCATTCATGGGGCGGGGCTTCCGACGGTTTCAGGGGTTGCAAACGAAACCGGCCCCGCGAACGGGGCCGGACGATGCGCGGGATTGCGGCGCGATCGTGCTCAGACGTGGCGGTATACGCCCACTTCCGGCGCCGGCTCGCGCGGCTTGTCTTCCGCTTCCTTCTCGAGGTCGGCCAGCAGCTTCGAGTGCTTTTCCTCGAGATCGTGCATCGCCTTCTCGTCCATCTTGGGGAAGATGATGTCACGGATGAACGAGCCCAGCTCGGCCAGGCACTCCGCCCAGTACTTGTCGTTCAGATGGAACGAGTGCTCGGCGTGGGTACCCATGGGGTAGCTGTTGAACCGGGTGATCATCGTGACGGACAGATCGCTGTCCTTCTCGACGAAATCCTTGGCGAAGTCGTACCACCACTTGTAGTACTTCTCCTGCAGCTCCTCACCAAAGCCGTGATTCTCGAAGAATGCGGCGATGGTGCCGCGCGGGGCCTGGCCGTAGCGCGTACCGCGCTTGCCGGCGAACGGGAAATGTCCAGCCATGCCTGCTCTCCTGGGACGATTGGAATTTTTGTAGCGGGGGCAGTGTACCCGCTGGGCGCCGGGAATCAAGGCCGGGGCCGCGTTACACTGCGCCCGAACACGCCCGCATGGAGCACGCACCATGGCCGAACCCGACCCGGTCCGTCCACAGGACGGCGAGACGGAGCCCGAACCCGCCGAATATACCCCGCTGCCGCGCAGCTTCCTGATTGGATCGCTGATCGCGCTGGCCCTGTTCATCTGGGGCGTGAGCCTGCTGTGGCCGCACATGGAGGACTGGCTGGGCGAGCTGTCGATCCTGCAGATCGGGCTGCTGGCCAGCTTCGTGGCCGGGTTGTTCACCGCCGTCGGGGCCATCCCCATCTTCTTCCTGCGGCGTCTGAAGCAGTCGGTCGAGGACGCGATGATGGGGTTTGGCGCCGGGGTCATGCTCTCGGCGACCGCCTTCGAGCTGGCGTTGCCGGCGGTGGAGCAGGCCGAAGCCCAGCACGGCAGCGTGGCCATGGCCATCTTCGTGATGGCCGGCGGCATTGCCCTGGGCGGGGGCTTCCTGCTGCTGCTGCACAAGGCCGTGCCGCACGAACACTTCGTGATCGGCCCGCAGAGCGGCGCCGACCCGGCGAAGATCCGCCGGGTGTGGCTGTTCATCTTCGCCATCGCCCTGCACAACCTGCCCGAGGGGCTCGCGGTGGGCGTGGGCTTCGGCGGCGACGACGTCAGCGACGGCATCGCCCTGGCCGTGGCCATCGGGCTGCAGAACATGCCGGAGGGGCTGGTGGTGGCCATCGCCCTGCTGTCGCTGGGCTACAGCCGGGCGGCGGCCTTTGGCGTGACCCTGCTGACCGGACTGGTGCAGCCGGTCGGCGGCCTGATCGGCGCCGGCGCCATCACCCTGATGGAGTTCCTGCTGCCCTGGGGCCTGGCCTTCGCCGCCGGTGCGATGCTGTTCGTCATCAGCCACGAGATCATCCCCGAGTCCCACCGCAAGGGCCACGAGGCCCAGGCCACCACCGGGGTGCTGGTCGGCTTCGTGACCCTGCTGGCCATCGACCTGGCGTTGTAAGATCGTTCAGAGGAGGGCCCGCCATGCGTCTGAGTCCCGAACAGCAACACGCCATCCACCGGGCCGTGGGCGAGACCTTCGGTCCGGAGACCACGGTGTGGCTGTTCGGCTCCCGGACCGATGACTCGGCCCGGGGCGGCGACATCGACCTGCTGATCGATACCCCGATGCGCGATGTCGATTCCATCGTACAGGCTGAGATCGCCCTGCGCGCACGCCTGGAGGCGGAACTGGGCGAGCAGAAGATCGACCTGCTGGTGGACTATCCCGGCCGGCGCCGGCATCCACCCATCTTTCAGGTCGCCCGCGAGGAGGGCATCCGGCTATGAATTCGACCGCCACCGCCATCCAGCGCCTGCGGGACGCCATCGAGGAATGCCGTCGGCACCGCCACCACATGCGCCACGCCCTGTCTTCGCTGGAGCCCCGCCTGCCGCTGGACGGCGACACGCTGGACGCGATGGACGACGAGGGGGTGCAGGACCTGGATCAGTTCATCCTGCGTTTCGGCAAGTTGCAGGACGCCATGGGGATGCGCCTGTTGCCGGCCGTGCTCATGGCACTCCAGGAACCGTTCGAGGATCGTCCGATGCTGGACAAGCTGCACCGGCTTGAAAAGCTCGGCTATCTCGACAACGCCGTGCAGTGGCAGGAGCTGCGCGCCCTGAGAAACGGCTTCGCCCACGATTACCCGGATGAACCCGAGAAGCGCGCGGCCCTGCTGAACCGTGCCATGGAAGGCAGCCGCGAGCTCGAGGCCATCCTCCAGCGCATCGAGCAGCGGCTGGGCGAGGAGAACGCGGGCGGGGTCTCGGGATGACCCGACCGGGGCCACCCCGGGCCGGACCTTCCTGATTGATCGCTGCTCGAGCTTTCGATCCTGCAGATCGGCCTGCTGGCCAGCTTCGTCGCGCCATCGGGGTCATCCCCATCTTCTTCCTGCGTCGCCTGAAGCAGCCGGTGGAGGACGCGATGATGGGCTTTGGCGCCGGGGTGATGCTCGCAGCCACCGCCTTCGAGCTGGCGTTGCCCGCAGTGGAGTAGGCCGAGGCCCAGCACGGCAGCGTGGTCATGGCCATCTTCGTGATGGCCGGCGGCATCGGCCTGGTCGTGGCGATCGGTCCGCAGAACATGCCCAAGGGGCTGGTGGCCGCCATCGTTAACCTGCTCGCAATCGATCTGGCTTTGTAGAACCCGGGAGTGGTATCGTTATCAGTATCCCCCCTAAACGGAGGGGGCGGGACAGTCCAAGAGCGGGCATGCTGGAAGAGGCTGGTGATCTGGACACCTGCACGTGGAAACACACCGCGGTAGGCGGTTTTGCGTTTCATGTTCTTTCCTGACGATGCCCGACCCGGAGGGTTCCTATGCAAAATTTGAAACGTTCCATCTTGCCGATCCTTGGCGGTGCTTTTCTGGTCGGACCGGGGCCTGGTTTTGGGGACACCGTGGAAGTTGAAGTCGAAGGAGAGCGCTGGGAGGTTAGTGCTCTACAAACTTCGTTCAATGCGCAGAGTGATTTGCTCCGAGATCAGCCATGGTGGGGAGACCAACAGCGGGCGGACCAATTCGTAGAATCCGTGTTCGCAGGGATGATGTCCGAAAACGAAGTGATGGAGGTTGGCCCATGGTTCTTCGCCTACGGTGAGGACGAGCTCGAATTTGCGCCCATGGAGCCCATGGAGTTGTCGGAAGACGAGGTGCCGACCTATGTGCAGGCGAGGTTCTGGAACGTTGAGACTGCCGAGGGTTGTGACCCGGAGTCATTGACGGAGCCTTCAGTGGAGATGCGGTCGGTTCCTTGCCCGCGAAGTATCGATGAAGCTTTGCTCGCGATTGCAGAGCGGATGATGTCCCTGGCATCCGTTTCGGAGAGTCTGGAGTCCAGCGGTCGTGCGGTGGGGTCGGCGCTGACCGCCAGCATGCTCAATCTGCATGGGGCGCACGGTCGGCCGATGACGCGCCTCACGGATGCCGGGCAGACGACCGCCTGGGTGCTGGGGGACTACGGCATCCGTTCTCATGGCCCCGCCGACGGATACAGCGGGGTGTTCGGCGTGGGTGCCGGGCACAACTTCGGCCCGGTCCAGCTGAACGCGACGGTCGGACAGTCGCGCACCCGCGACGACCTGGTCTTCGGCGGGCGCGTGCGCAATCAGAGCGACTTCGTGATGCTGGAAGGCATCGTGCCGCTGCTGGAGGAGCGCGGGCTGTTCCTCACCGTGAATGGCTATCACCAGTGGGGTGACGTGGAAGTGCGCCGCGGCTACCTCGACAGTGCCGGCGAGCGGGATGCATCCAGCGCCTCGCCCGACCTGCGCGGCTACGGCGTGCGTGCCCGGGTTGACTGGGTAGACGCCTGGGAAGGCGCCAGTGCCCGTCTGAGTCCCTACGCCGATCTCAGCTACTCGCGCGTGCGTCTGGACAGCTACCGCGAGTCCGGTGGCTCGCTGCCGGCGGAATTCGACCGCCGGCGCGACAGCGTGACCGAGGTGCGCGCCGGCTCCGAGCTGGCCCTGCCCATCCCGGACTCGGTGTTCGAGGTGACGGCCCTCGCCGCGGTTGCCCATCGCTTCGACAGCGACGGCGCCCGCACCAGCGGCCGCATGGTGGGCAATCCGTTCGTGGAGAACGATTTCGACCTCGACGGCCGTGACTACGACCAGACCTGGGTGCGCGGCGGGATCGGCATCGAGGGCCCCATGGGCCCCGGAGACTTCTCCGTGATGCTGAACGGGACGACCACCGGCGAGATGGAATCCGGCTGGCTTGCCGCGTCCTACCGCGTCGATTTCTAGTCACTACCGTCCAGATCGGGTCGGCGACATCCGTCGCCGACCCGGCGGGTCCGGTTTTTCCGTTTCCTGCCCGCCTGACCTTCGCCGCTCGCGCGGACTCCCCATCAGTTCGCCTGACTCCAATCGGCGGCAGCGTCGCCGCCCATGCGCCCAAGCTATGTTGCGCCATTGCAACAGCGGTCCATCCTGGCACCCTCGGTCGCCAGTTGTTGCGCATTCGCAACACGCGGCACTGCCTGTCGCAAGCCCGATCGAAAGTCTCCGCTCGGAGTTTTTCGTCTGCACCTATGGGTAACCCCCGGCCCGTGTCTGGTCTGCCATATCGCGTCAAGAAGTGACGTAAAATCAGTGGCTTGTTTGGTTTCTTCGGCACCCGGCGGCATGCCGACCTTTCCAGCCTCGGCCCGCAACCGACTGCCCGAGTTCACGAATACCGCATTTTTTCCGCCACAAGGGTTGAAATGCGACACCGTGGCGTATATAAAACACAGGACATCGCGGGGCCGACGGGTTCCGGGATGCAACTGACAGCAAGAATTCACCTCCTGGGAGAAGCATCATGAAGAAAAAGATCCTTGCAGTGGCCGTTGCCGGCGCCTTCGCCGTCCCGGCTTTCGCCAACGCCGATTCCTCCGTGACCCTGTCCGGTACCCTGCAGACGCAGGTCATCGGTTATGGTTCCTGGGAAGGTCAGGACAGCAATGTCGAGATGGGCGATGCAGGCGGCATCGTTGCTCGCGGCGACGGTGCTGGCCCCAACCGCATCACCTTCGACGTGAATCATGATCTGGGTGGCGGCCTGTCCGCGATCGCCCGGTACAACACCAATCTGAACGTCAGCAGCGCCGGTGGCCTGTCCGATCGTGACACCTACGTCGGTCTGAGTGGCGACTTCGGTACCGTGACCGTCGGCCGTCAGGCCACCCCGTTCAACACCGCCGGTCGGGATCCGCTGAACGCCACGTTCCTGCAGGGCCGCATGAACGCCGGCCGTACCGGCCCGCTGGGCGGTCTCGGTAACGGTGGCTTCCTGGATGACGCCATCGCCTACTCCAACGACTGGGGCATGGTGAACTTCACCGGCGCTCTGGTCCTGGATCCGGCGGATGATTCCGATACGGCCCTGTCCGCACGCGTGGGCTTCAACGTGATGGATGGCCTGGAGATCTACGGTGCCTACACCCACGCCGATGATCACTCCTTCGTGGCGAACCAGCTTGACGGCAACGCCGGCGAGTTTGTCGATCTGGTTCGTGGTTGGGCAGATATTCTCGGCGTAGGCGGCGCTCTTGATGACCTTGACGGCGACGGCACGAGCATCGAGGATGCGCTGCTGGTGGGTGCCGGTGACGCGCGCCTCGGCAAGATCGGCGCGGACTGGAGCCAGGGCCCGTTCCGCGTGGTCGGTGAGGTCGAGCATGTGGACATCGAAACCGCTGCGGGTGCTAGTGTCGCGGATTATGAGGCCTACTTCCTGTCGGGTACCTACACCATGGGTCAGCTGGACTTCGTCCTGAACCTGGGTCACACCGATAACACCGGCGGCAGCAATGGCCGCGACTACGTTGGTTTTGCCACGAAGTACAACTTCAGCAACAACGTGATGGCCTATGCCGGCGTCGGTTACCTCGACGACCGTGCCGCGGATGGCGGCGATGGTGACGACACCACCTCCGTGGGTGCCGGCATGCGCGTCAGCTTCTAAGAGTCTCGTGCTCTGAAGCAAGCGTTATAACAACGGGCGAAAGTCCGTTTTGCGGGGCCCTCCGGGGCCCCGTTTTTTGTGGAGGGCCGCGCATTGCGCGGCCTTTCGCGTTTGGGTATGGGGTTGGGGTGATGGCACCCGAATGGCTACGATGGACCGAGCGAAGAGTTCTACCGAATTAATGAAGGAGGCAGCATGGAGATCGAGGTGGAGCATCGGCCCGAAAACGAACGGCTGGAGGCACTGGGCGTGTTCGACTGGCCGGTGTGGGAGAAGGAGGCGTCCCGCTTTCCCTGGCATTACGACGAGACCGAGGTGTGCTACATCCTAGAGGGCCAGGTGACGGTGACCCCTGACGGCGGCGAGCCGGTGACGGTGGGCGAGGGGGATTTGGTGACGTTCCCGGCGGGCATGGACTGCACCTGGGAGATCCACCGAGATATCCGCAAGCACTACCGTTTCGAATAGGCGGTGGCGCCGGCATTCACCAGGGGAGCGGGTCCAGGGACGGCCCTGGCCGCGAATATGGAGGCCCGTTGGCGAGGGGGGTACGTGCAAGCCCGCGTTGGAGGCGCCCCAAAAAGGGAAAAGACCGAACAACATCCGTGTTGATCGGCCTTTTCGGCAGGAACTTCCCTGTTCCTGATTGGGGATATTATCGGCGCCCCCGGCCTGAAACAATATCGATTATGTGTTTTTGTGATTAAAACCACAAAAAAAGGATTGGAATCAGTCTAAATCTTCGGCAGAATCAAAGAAGATGGGTTAAAAAGTGACCAATAAACAGCTCTTTAGGGGGCATCAGTCGGCCCAGAGTCCGCCGAGGGGGATGGGGACGGCATCGAAGGGGGCGACGGACACGGGGTCGTCGTTTTCGAACGCATTGAGCAGGAGCCAGTGGCCTTCGTGGTTGGCATAGGCCTCCAGGGTGCGGAGCACGGGGTCGACGAGCCAGACGTGGCCGACACCGTGGGCGGCGTACACGGGCAGTTTTTCCACCCGGTCAACCCGGGCGGTGGATTCGGAGAGGACTTCGCAGACCCAGTCGGGGGCCAGCTCGAACCAGGCGGTCTCGGGCAGGGCGGGCATGCGTTCGCGGCGCCAGCCGGCCAGGTCGGGGACCAGCACATGGCTGCCCAGGTGCAGTTCGGGTTCGTCGAGGATCCACCAGCCGCCAGGGCCGCCATGCCCCTTGTCGTATGGTCCTCCGAGCTCTACGCCCAGCAGGGAGCTGGCGCGGGCATGACGCGGCGCTGGTCGGGGGGTGGTGACAAGCTGCCCATGAATGAGCTCCGCCACCAGGTGGTCCTCGACCTGGAGGAGGTCTTCGTAGGTTGCGTCTCGGGTAGCCGGGTCCGGCATGGGTGTCTGCCTCCTGTTTCCGGGTGACGCCGCGCTTGTTGTTCCATCGTACGGGTTGCGATGCGGGGCGGGAAGACAGGGGGCTTCGCGTGCGAGCACGCTCCCACAAGGGGTGGGCTGTCAAGGAGTGGGCGGGCACCGGTGCTGTGGGAGCGGCCCTGGCCGCGAAGAGGGCGGGGCGGGCTAGTTCAGCGGGCGAGCCACTGGGCGTCGAGCCGGGTGGCTTAGTCGCTCCGCCAGGCGCGCGCCGCGGTCCCACCGGCGACGCAGTGCGCCTCGCTGTCCCCGAGGACGGACCAGTCAGCGACCAGCGCCCCTGCCCTGTTCGCCTTCGCTTTCGCCGACGCGGTCAAGCACCGTGCGTATGACGTCGGCCGCGATGCGGAACTCCGACTGGTGAAGCCGTTCGAAAACCGCGCGTGCGGACGGGATCAGACCCTGGCGGCGCGCCATCCCGATCACGGCGGCGGTCCCCGCCACACGAATACCGGCCTCAAGGGCAAGGGCGCGGCCCATCCGTTCATCCATGAGCACCAGGGCGGGTTCGTCGTGGCCGAGGGCGATCCGGATACAGGCTGCTTCGCCTTCATCCAGTTCGGGTAACGGTGTCGACGAGCGCGGCCCTTGCCGGAGGCACAGCCAGCCGGCGTCCAGCGCGGCGGCGATGGCGGATTCCCCGGGCCTTCCCTGGCCGGGCAGCACCTCGCGGGCGACTTCCTCCGTAATCCCGACTGTTCCGAACAGACGGGGCAACCATTCCAGCCCATCGACGAACGAAAGCCCGATCAAAGGGCTGGCGTCGCTCAGGACGAGGCGAGCCATTCGTCGAGGGTATCCATATCGTGGTCCGCTTCCGTGCCATTCAGGTCCACGACGGGAATCCCGAGCCGGGAAAGATGGCGCGCGAAGTCGGCCGTGGCGAACTCGGCGAGACGCGCCGCACGCGCCAGGGAGAGGTGCCCGTCACGGAACAGGGCGGTGGCCAGGGCCACCTTCACACCCGGCGCGTCGAGTTCCCCCGCATCGTTCAATCCCAGGATGAGGGCATCGGGACGGTCCCGGTTCATGACCACCACCGGCGTTTCGTGGGACTTGCGCAGGGCGCCGGTGGGATTGTTCTTGAGGCCGCTAACGTTCACGACTTCCATGGGAATCCTCCATGGGAATGGTAGTCAGGATCAATACTAGTCCTGTCCATGCTTCCCGGCAATCCGCTCAGCTTCTCGCTGTGGTAGCCCTCGATGGCGAGGTTGCGCACCCGGGAGCTGGCGCGGGAATGACGCGGCGCTGGTCGGGGTGGTTCAGCGGGCGAGCCACTGGGCGTCGAGCCGGGTGGCGAAGGTCTCCTCGACGCGGCGCAGGTAGTACATCATGTCCACCGGCAGGTTGATGCCGTCGTGCATCTGCAGGGGGTAGAGGTCGGCGGCGATCACGCAGTCGGCGATGGAGGGGTGGCCGAGGTAGAAGCCGTGGGCGGCCAGGTGGCGGGCGAGCTCGGGCAGGCGGCTCAGCCGGGCCAGTTGCTGGTAGCCGTCGTAGCGGTCGTTGGCGAGTTCTTCCACGCTCATGCCGAAGCGGTGTTCGACGTTCGCCTTGAAGTCGGCGAGGGCATCGGCGTCCTCGCCGATGCCGTGGTAGCCGGGGGCCAGCGGGGCGTACAGGCGTTCGAGCACGACGTCCACGCGGGCACGCCAGTCGAGCAGGGCCTGCCAGGCGTCTTCGGCGATGATCCCCGCGGACAGCGGTTCGCCGCTCGGGAACAGCTCGTCGATCGCGCGCAGGGCCGCCGTGGTGTCGGTATGCAGGGCGCCGTCGTCGGTGGCGAGCACCGGGGACTGCCGCGCGATGCCCAGCTCGAAGAAGGTCTCGTCGTCGAACCAGTCCACCGCGCGGGTCTCGAGCGCCGCGCCCTTGTACCCGCAGGCCAGGCGGATGCGGTCGGCCTTGGGGTCGTGGGCGAAGTGGTAGAGCGTCGCCATCAGGCGGAGCCCCGGTTTGTTCCGGCCTGAGCCTGCCCGCGCCTGGCGTGGGCGAGGATGAAGTCCCACTGGTCCTCGGTCAGCGGCATCACCGACAGGCGGTTGCCGCGGCGCACCAGCGGGCAGTCGGCCAGCTCCGGCTGCTGCTTGAGCCAGTCGAGGGTGAGGATGTCGTCGAATTTCTCCTCGAAGGCGACGTCCACCCGCAGCCAGCGCGGGTTGTCGGGGTCGCTCTTCGGGTCGTAGTGCTTGTCCTCGGGATCGAACGCGCAGTAGTCCGGGTAGGCCTCGTTCTCGATGCGCATGATGCCGACGATGCCCGGCGGTTTGGCATTGGAGTGGTAGAAGAAGGCGAGATCGCCCTTCTTCATCTCGTCGCGCATCATGTTGCGCACCTGGTAGTTGCGGATCCCGTCCCAGGGCTCCACGCCCACGCGTTCGAGATCGTCGATGCCGAACTCGTCGGGTTCGGATTTCATCAGCCAGTAGCCCATGTCGTCGCGTTCCTTGAATCAGTCGTTGTCAGGTGTCTGCAGGGTAGCAGTGGCCTGTCCGTGCCGGGGGAATACATGCCAGCCGGTCTCGGTGACCACGGCATCCAGCGGCACGTCCCAGGGCTGCACCGGCAGGGCCTCGACCTGCTGCAGGCCATGGGCCACGCCGATCAGCCGCGGGCGGCGGATGCCGAAGCGCCGCCGGGCGAAGTAGCGGTCGTAGTAGCCGGCGCCCATGCCCATGCGGTTGCCGTGGCGGTCGAAGGCGACCAGCGGCATCAGCACCACCTGCATCTCGCGGCGCCAGACCCGCGGCGCGCCGGGGCAGGGCTCGGCGATGCCGAAGCCGTTGTGGCACAGGCGGTCTTCGGGGTGCCATTCGTGGAAATGCATGCGGCCGTTGCGGCGGGTGTCCATCACCGGCAGGGCGATGCGGGTGTCGCGCCTGGCCAGGGCGCAGGTCAGCGCGGTCAGGTCGACCTCGCCGCGCAGGCCGCGGTAGGCGCCGATGCAGCGCGGTTGCCAGCGTTCCAGCCACTTCAGCAGGTGACCGCTGATCGCGCGGTTGTGCTCGGCCAGACGGGCATCGGACAGCGCGGCACGCCGACGGCGCAGTTCGCGCCGGAGCCGGCGGGCGTCCTCGCGGGCGAGGGCGTCGATATCGGGGGCGTGCGCGGTGGTGGACATGGCCGTGAGGGTCATGGGGATGGGCAGGAAAAAAGAGAGGACGCGCCCCGCGGGCGCCGTCGTGGCCTTCGACCTTGAACCAGCGGTTCAGGTGGGAGAAGTCTCCGAATCTTTAGGCTTTCCGCTCGGGGGCGGACCTGCACAGCGAAACGGAAGAACTCGGTCCCTGGGTGTTGCATTAAGGCTCAAGGGTACCACCCGGCCACGTTCGAACGCCGCAGCGACGCGTCCGGGATCATTATGGACCAGATGCCCGGGGCGTGCTCAACCCGGCCCCGCGGAAGGGGAATCCGGTGGCGGGAATCAGGGCTCCGAGCGGGTGGTGCCGGTCTCGGTCGGGCCGCCGGTGCCGGCGTCCGTGCCACGGTCCAGGTTCTGCTCGATGCGTTCGGCCAGCGCGTGCAGGCGTTCGGGGGCGTCGGCCCCGCCCTTTTTCATCCGTTCCAGCTCTTCCTGGCACTCGAGCTTTTCGTGGGCGAGGTTGAGCGCGACCATCACCGCGATGCGCTCGGCCCCGACCACGCGCCCGCCGTCGCGCAGTTCGCGCATGCGCTCGTCGATCAGGGACGCGGAGGCGAACAGGTCGGCGCGCTCCTCGGGCGGGCAGGCGACGTGGTACTCCTTGCCCATGATGGTGATGCGGACCGGCTCGGACTGGCTCATTCGGACTGCTCCATCGCCCGCAGGCGGGCGATCATGGTCTCGACCCGGTGGCGGGCCTGCTCGTTGCGTTCGCGGTAGGTCGCACGTTCGGTACGCAGCTGGCGCACCTGTTCGTGCAGCGCCCGGTTTTCCTCGCGCAGTTCGGCGTTGTCGTCCAGCAGGCGCAGGATCGCGGCCTCGAGACGGTCGAGGGCATCGGGCGCGTGGCTGCCGGAAGAAGCGCTGTCGGACATGGCGGGGCGGGCCTCGGGCTTGAAAAACGGGAGCGAAGTCCCTGAATCCCGGAGTCTAGGAGGGGGGCGTCGGAACCGTCAACCGAAACACCGGCGGGTTGTGTTGCGACCCGCGCAGGGGGTGGCCAGAATATGACCCATGACACAGCCTCCCGAACCCGCACCCGACGCCACGATCATCGAAGGCACGGCCCACAACGGCAAGCCGTGCCGGGTGGTGGACAACACCGGCACGATCCCGCGCGGCGAACTGGAACAGCTGCTGGAGGACCTGGTCCGCGACAAGCGCTTCGGCCTGACGGCGCTGTCCGCGACCGGTTCCAGCGAGATCCGCCTGGGCGAGCCGCAGTTCACCCATCTGCAGATGGGCGATGATCTGTACCGCTTTCTGCTGTTTCCCTACGAAGCCCGTCTGGAGGCCTTCTGATGGCGCAGTCCTGGGAAGAACGTCTGGCCCACGGCCTGCGCACCATGGGGTTCGCGCAGACCCCGGCCTCGGCCCATGGCCTGATCACCGGCTGCCTGGTGGCGGACCCCGAGGCCGGCAATGACCTCCTGATCAAGTCGCTGGGCGAGGCGCTGCCGCTGACCGAGAATCCCGCCGAGGCATTCGACCGGCTGGTGGACGAGCTGCGCCGGCATCTGCTGGCGCAGCTGTACGACATCGAGCTCGGTTTTGCCCCGCTGGTGCCGGAGGATGCGGAGATCGAGACCCGCGCCCAGGCGCTGTCGGAATGGGCCGACGGCTTCATCAGCGGGCTGGGGCAGACGCCGCGGCTGGGCGGGCTCAAGCCGTCGGCAGAGTCGGCGGAGATCCTGCGGGATCTGGCCGAGATCGCGCGCATGGATCCCGAGCCGGAGGACAGCGAGGCCTCGGAGAAGGACTTCGAGGAGCTGTCCGAATACGTGCGTGTGGGCGTGCTGCTGATTGCCGACGAGCTGGCCCCCGAGAACCCGACCCGGATCCCGATGCAATGAGCCGCGCGCCGCAGATCCCCGCCGGTGAACTGGCCCGTCGCCGCCAGCGCCTGATGCGCGCGGCCGGGCGCGATGCCCTGATCGTGATCCCGGGCGCGGTGGAGACCACTCGCAACCGCGACGTCGAGTACCCGTTCCGGCAGAACTCCGATTTCCTCTATCTGACCGATTTCGAGGAACCGGACGCCATCGCGGTGCTGGCCCCGGGGCGCGAGGCCGGCGAATACATCCTGTTCTGCCGCGATCGGGACCCGAAGATGGAGACCTGGACCGGGCGCCGCGCGGGGCCCGACGGGGCGATGGAGCACTTCGGGGCCGACTGCGCCTTCCCGGTGGACGACATCGACGAGATCCTGCCCGGTCTGCTGGAGAACCGCCGCGAGCTGTGCGCGCCGTTCGGCCGCGACGAAGGCTTCGACCGGCGGCTGTTCGGCTGGCTGCAGCAGGTGCGCCGGCGCGCGGCGCGCAGCGGGGTGCGGGTGCCGCACGAGTTCGCCGCGCTGGAACACCACCTGCACGAGCAGCGCCTGTTCAAGAAGGCCCCGGAGCTGAAGATGATGCGCCACGCCGCGGCGATCTCGGTGGGGGCGCACAAGCGCGCGATGCAGGCCTGCCGCCCGGGCATGACCGAATACCAGGTGGCCGCCGAGATCACCCACGAGTTCCATCGCCACGGCACCGAGGCGGCGTATCCGTCCATCGTCGGCGGCGGCGAGAACGGCTGCATCCTGCACTACATCGAGAACCGCGACGTGCTGCGCGACGGCGACCTGCTGCTGATCGACGCCGGTTGTGAGCACCGCGGCTATGCCTCGGACATCACCCGCACCTTCCCGGTGGGCGGGCGCTTCGGCGGGCGCCAGCGCGAGGTCTACGAGATCGTGCTGGACGCGCAGCGCGCCGCCATCGACGCGGTGCGGCCCGGACACCACTGGAACGATCCGCACGACGTCGCGGTGCGCGAGCTGACCCGCGGGCTGCGGGATCTGGGCGTGCTCGAGGGCGAGCTGGATGCGCTGATCGAGGACGAGGCGTATCGCCCGTTCTTCATGCACCGCACCGGCCACTGGCTGGGGCTGGATGTGCACGATGTGGGCGAGTACCGCGTGGGCGAGGCCTGGCGGCAGCTGGAGCCGGGGATGGTGATGACCGTCGAGCCCGGGCTGTATTTCGGCCCGTACTGCGAGGCCCCGGAGGACCTGCGCGGGATCGGCGTGCGCATCGAGGACGACGTGGCCGTGACCCGCGACGGGCACGAGGTGCTGACCGAGGCCTGCCCGAAGACCGTGGAGGCCATCGAGGCCTGCATGGCCGACGGCGCGGCCGGACGTCGCTGAAACCGGGGGAGAGGGAGGCGCATGGAGGCCACCGTGAATCGCGGAACGCAAACTCAAACGCAAACCGAGACCGACATCGCCGTGGTCGGCGGCGGGCCGGTGGGCGGGCTGATGGCCTGCACCCTGGCACGCGCCGGCTACACGGTGAGGCTGTTCGAACGCGGCCCGGCGCCGGATCCGGAGCATCCGCGCGAGGACACCCGTGGCTATGCCCTGGCGGCCGGCTCGGTGACCCTGCTGGACGATCTCGGCTACTGGGCGGAGCTGGCGACCACGGCCGCGCCCATCCGGCGCATCGTGGTCAGCCGCCGCGGCGGGCTGGGCCGGGTGCGCATGGATGCCGCGCAGATGGGCCGCGAGGCCCTGGGGCAGGTGGTGCCGGCCGCGGCGCTGGATCCCCTGCTGGCGCGGGCCCGGGATGCGGCGGGCGTGGTCAGTCATCACGCCACTACCCTGGCGGGCGTGGAGGCGGCTGCGGACGGCGCGCGCCGCCTGCATCTGGAGGGGCCCGACGGGGCGAGGTCCTGCCGCGCACGGCTGCTGATCGCCGCCGACGGCGTGGGTTCGCCCACCCGCGAGGCGCTGGGGATCCCGGTGCAGCGCCACCGCTACGATGCCGATGCCCTGGTGTTCGACGTGCGGCCCTCACGGGCGCACGACGGCGAGGCCTTCGAACGCTTTACCGACGAGGGGCCGCTGGCACTGCTGCCGCAGGCCGACGGGCGCATGAACGTGGTCTGGGTCGCCCCGCCGGAGGTCTGTGACGCTCGCCTGGAGCTGGACGAACCGTCCCGCATGGCGGCGCTGCAGGAACGCTTCGGCTGGGCGCTGGGGCGGCTGCACCCGGCCGGGGGCGTGCTGCGTTTCCCGCTGCAGCGGATGCATGCGCCGCAGCCGTTCGCCGAGCGCGCGCTGCTGCTGGGCAACGCCGCCCACTCGGTGCATCCGGTGGCGGGGCAGGGGCTGAACCTGGCGCTGCGCGACGTGGCCGATCTGCTGGGTGTGCTGCGCGAGGGCGCGCAGCCCGACGGGCGCCCCGCGTTCGTGGCCGATCCCGGTGGCCGGCACGTGCTGGAGGCCTGGGCGCGCCGGCGCGAGGGCGACATCCGCCGCATCGTCGGGGTGACCGATTTCCTCGCCCGCGGGATGCGCCATGTCGACGGGCTGCTGGGCCATGCCCTGGGCCTGGGCATGATGACGGTCGACCGGGTGCCGCCGCTGCGCGATGCCTTCGCGCGCGGGGCGATGGGGCTGCGGCCGGTGCCGCGGCATACCCTGTCGCGACTGCCGGGGGCGCGGGCATGACGCGCGCCGGCGAGCCGCTGGACGTGCTGGTGGTGGGTGGCGGTGCCACCGGCCTGGCCACCGCTCTTGGTTGCGCCCGCGCCGGCATGCGGGTGGCGGTGCTGGAGCGCGGACCGGCGCCGGCGTTCGATCCGGCGACCGCGCCGGTGACCCGGGTGGTCACGCTCAACGCCGCGGCCATGGGTCTGCTGGATCGCTTGGGCGTGCAGGAGGCCCTGGCGGCGAACCGCGCCCATGCCTTCTCCGGCATGCAGGTGTGGGACGCGCACGGCCCCGCGCATATCCGCTTCGACGCGGATGACCTGGGCGTGCCCGAACTCGGCTGGACGGTGGAGAACGCGGCGCTGGAGGCGGTGCTGTGGCAGGCCCTGCGCGAGCGCGGCGTGGCGCTGTGGCCGGAGACCGCGTGGCGCAGTGTGGACCTGCGGCCCGACCGCGTGGATGTCTATGCCGAGGGGCATGCGCCGCTGGCCTCGGCGCGCCTGGTGGTGGCGGCCGACGGGGCGCGTTCGGCCCTGCGCGAACGCGCGGGGATCGCCGTGACCGAACGCCCGTACCACGCGCGCGGGGTGGTGGCCACGGTAGAGACCGCGCAGGGGCATGGCGATACCGCCTGGCAGCGCTTCGACGACGAACGCATCCTGGCCTTCCTGCCGCTGGGTGACGGGCGCTGTTCCATCGTCTGGTCGCTGCCGGAGCCCGAGGCCGATGACGTGATGGCGATGGATGATGCGACCTTTATCCGCGAGCTGTCCGGCGCGATCGACGGCGGTCCCGGCCCGGTGACCGGCACCTCGCCGCGGGCGGCCTTTCCGCTGGTGGCGCGTCATGCGCGCGACTACTTCTCCGGGCGGGTGGTGCTGGCCGGGGACGCGGCGCACACCATCCACCCGCTGGCGGGGCAGGGGCTCAACCTGGGGCTGGCAGACGTGGACGCGCTGCTGCGCCAGCTTGCCGGCCCCAACCGGCGCGACCCCGGCGATCCGCGCGGGCTGCGCGCCTACACCCGTGCGCGGCGCCCGGAGAACGCGATGATGCAGCGCGCGATGGACGGCTTCCGCCTGCTGTTCGGTGCCCGCCGCGCCGGTCTGCCGGAACTGCGCGGGGCCGGGGTGCGGCTGGTGGACGGGCTGGTCCCGGTCAAGCGCCAGCTCGCGCTGCGGGCGTTCGGGCTGGACGGCATCCGCCGCTGATCTGATCCATGGACCCGATCCCATGTACCCGGCATGAACCGGGGCATTGGGTTCCGGCGCCGGATCGCCTATAATTGATCTTACGCCAGCGGGGCACGAAACGCTCCGCACATCATCCTGGAAGAGTTCTGCCGCGCCGCGCCTCGGGCGCGCGCCGCAGACGCCGAAGGCGCAACATCCGCCCGGAATCGCTCAGGCTTCAGGACCGGGATGGTGAAACGGCGAACTCTGGAGAGCGGCCGGCAGACGGCCCACCGAAGGGGGCGATCGCCCGGGTCCACAGGACCGCGGGGCGCGCAAACTCTCAGGTTTCAGGACAGAGGGGCGGCTGGCAGTTAATCCTGTCGGCCGCCCTTTTTTATGCGCGGATGACCGCGACGCCATCGACGCCGGAACAACTGCAGGACGAAAAGCATGACGCTGAAGAAAACCCCGCTCCATGCCGCCCATGAACGTGCCGGCGCCAAGCTGGTCGATTTCGCCGGCTGGGAGATGCCGCTGCATTACGGCTCGCAGATGGAAGAGCACAAGAAGGTGCGCGCCGGCGCCGGCATGTTCGATGTTTCGCACATGCGCGTGGTCGACATCCACGGCCCGCAGGCGCAGGCCTTCCTGCGCTATCTGCTGGCCAACGACGTGGCCAAACTGAAGACCGAAGGCCGCGCGCTGTACAGCTGCATGCTGAACGAGCGCGGCGGCGTGATCGACGACCTGATCATCTACTGGCTGGGCGGGGACACCTATCGCGCGGTGGTCAACGCGGGCACCGCCGAGGGCGACATCGCCCACATGCAGTCCGTGGCGCAGGACTTTGACGTCCGCGTGGAGCCGCGCCCGGAATTCGCCCTGATCGCGGTGCAGGGCCCCGAGGCGGTGGCGAAGACGCTGCCGCTGCTGCCGGAAGACCTGCGCGGCGCGGGCGAGCTCAAGCCGTTCTCCGCGCTGTGGAACGACCAGTGGTTCGTCGCGCGCACCGGCTACACCGGCGAAGACGGCTTCGAGGTGATGCTGCCGGCCGCGGAGGCCGAGGGCTTCTGGCAGGCGCTGCTGGATGCCGGGGTCGACCCCATCGGTCTGGGTGCGCGTGACACCCTGCGCCTGGAGGCCGGGATGAATCTCTACGGCACCGACATGGATGCCGACACCAGTCCGCTGACCGCCAACCTCGGCTGGACCGTGGCGCTGAAGGATGCCGAGCGTGATTTCATCGGTCGTGCGGCCATCGAACGCGAGAAGGCCGCGGGCGTGCAGCAGCGCCTGGTGGGCGTGGTGCTGGAAGGCCGCGGCGTGCTGCGCGGCGGGACGCGTATCGTGACCGACGCCGGCGACGGCGAGGTGACCTCGGGCAGCTTCGCGCCCAGCCTGGGCGTGTCCGTCGGCTTCGCGCGGGTGCCGGCCGCCGCGGCCGATGCCGAGCGCCTGGAGGCGGAGATCCGCGGGAAGCACCTGCCGGTGCGGGTCGTGCGCCCGGTGTTCGTGCGCAACGGCGAGCCGCAGATCGAACTGCCTTCCGCCTGATACGGGACGTACAATGGCAACGCGCAGTGGCACACTGCGTACCCGGGTTTCAACGCTATAACGCTATAAGGATGACGTCATGAGCGAAGCACCGAAGGACCTGAAATACACCAAGAGCCATGAATGGGTTCGTACCGAAGACGACGGTACCGTGACCATCGGCATCACCGATCACGCGCAGGAGCTGCTGGGTGATCTGGTGTTCGTCGAGGCCCCCGAGGCCGGCAGCAGCCTGGAGGCCGGCGCGGCCTGTGCCACGGTCGAGTCGGTCAAGGCCGCCTCCGACATCTACGCCCCGATCACGGGCGAGGTGACCGAGACCAACGCGGAGCTGGAAGACAGCCCCGAGAAGGTCAACGAGTCGCCCTTCGAGGATGGCTGGCTGTTCCGTATGAAGCCGGCGGATGCCGGCGAGCTGGACGGCCTGATGGACGCGGACGCCTACGCCGCGCACGTCGAAGCCGAATCCTGAAGCCACCGGCGGTGGCCGTACCCCGGTGTCCGACGGGCACCGGGGCGCCGCCGAAGAACTTCGCGTCAGCGAAAGCGAGAAAGTCATGCCGTTTATCCCGCATACCGAAGAAGACATCCGTTCGATGCTCGACTCCATCGGCGCCGATTCCGTGGAGGATCTGTTCGACGAGATCCCGGCCGGGCTGCGCGCGCCGCCGCTGGAGGGCATCCCCGAGGGTCTCAACGAAATGGGGATCTCCCGCCTGATGCAGGAGCGGGCCGCCCGCGACGGCATGCCCTCGAATTTCATTGGCGCCGGGGCGTATGAGCACCACATCCCGGCGGCCGTGTGGCAGATCGCCACCCGCGGCGAGTACTACAGCGCCTACACGCCCTACCAGGCCGAGGCGTCGCAGGGCACGCTGCAGCTGATCTACGAGTACCAGACCATGATGGCCCGTCTGACCGGCATGGAGGCCTCCAACGCCTCGCTGTATGACGGTGCCTCCGCGCTGGCCGAGGCCGTGCTGATGGCAGTGCGCGTCAACCGCCGGTCGAAGAGCAAGCGGGTGCTGGTCCCGGGTGCGCTGAATCCGGTGTACCGCCGCGTGATCGACACCCTGATCGGCAATCAGGGCATCGAGCTGATCGAGGTCCCGTTCGACGAGACCACCGGACAGACCCCGGTGGAGGCGCTGGCCGCGTACGCCGACGACGACATCACCGCGATGATCATCAGCCAGCCGAACTTCTTCGGCATCCTCGAGGACGTGGATGGCCTGACCGGCTGGGCCGAGGAGCGCGAGATCCCGGTCATCGGCGTGGTCAATCCGGTCTCGCTGGCGCTGCTGAAGCCGCCGGGCGAGTGGGGCGGCAACGGCGTCGACATCGTGGTCGGCGAAGGCCAGCCGCTGGGCGCGCCGCTGTCCTCCGGAGGGCCGTATTTCGGCTTCATGACCACGCGCAAGAAGCACATCCGGCAGATGCCGGGGCGCATCGTCGGGCGCGCCGAGGATGCCGACGGCAAGCCGGGCTTCGTGCTGACGTTGCAGGCCCGCGAGCAGCACATCCGCCGCTCCAAGGCCACCTCCAACATCTGCACCAACCAGGGGCTGGTGGTGACGGCCGCGACCATCCACATGTCCATGCTGGGTGACGAGGGCCTGA
Source organism: Thioalkalivibrio sp. ALE19 (assembly GCF_000428605.1). NCBI lineage: Bacteria > Pseudomonadati > Pseudomonadota > Gammaproteobacteria > Chromatiales > Ectothiorhodospiraceae > Thioalkalivibrio > Thioalkalivibrio sp. ALE19. The sequence goes on along the minus strand of NZ_AUAG01000025.1, from coordinate 3,252 downwards.
CCCGCGTGGCCGAGGCCTGCTACGCCAACACCCATGCCCTGGTGGAAAAGCTCGCCGCCAAGGGCATCAAGCCGCGCTTCACCGGCGAATATTTCCACGAGGTGGCGCTGGACTTCGGTGGCAATGCCGCCGGGCAGCTGCAGGCGATGGCCGACGCCGGCGTGCTCGCCGGGCACGACCTGGGGCGCGACTACCCGGCGCTGGATGGCTGCGTGCTGGCCTGCGTCACCGAGACCAAGAACGAGAACGATCTGGAGCAGTACGTGGCTGCCTGCGAGCAGGCCCGCGCGGCCTGAGCGGGGAGTCACTCCACGCGACGTGCCATACCCCAACCGCCGAGGAGGCTGACATGGCCGAGACCAAGCTAGAGGGCAACACGATCCACACCAACGGCGACCTGCCCCACGTGGGTTCGCCGGCTCCGGACTTCAACCTGACGGGCAAGGACCTGAACGATGTCTCGCTCGCCGATTTCGGCGACAAGCGCAAGATGATCTACATCGTGCCCAGTCTCGACACGCCGGTGTGTGCCGAGTCGACCAAGAAGATCAACCAGTTCGTCGAACAGCGCCCCGACGTGCATGCACTCATCGTCTCCGCCGATCTGCCCTTCGCGATGGACCGTTTCTGCTCCGTGGAGGGGCTGGAACGCGTCACGGTGCTGTCGATGATGCGCGATCGCAATTTCGCCAGGGACTACGGCGTGCTGATCCAGGACGGACCTCTGGCCGGGATCACCGCCCGCGCGATGCTGGTGCTGGATGCCGACAATCTGGTGATGCATGCCCAGCTGGTCCCCGAGATCGGCGACGAACCCGACTACGACGCGGTCTTCGCCGCGCTGGACGACCGGGCGACGCTGAGCCCCACCCAGTAACGCGACAGGCCTCCGGCGGGCCCCGCGCGGTGCAGATCCGCCGGGGCCCGCCGTCTACCCGAATACCGAAGCGAGAAACCGCCATGAACACCACGGAAACCAAGCTGATCTTCGAACATTCCCACGCCGGTCGCTCCGCCGTGGCCCAGGCGCCGCAGGAACACGCGGCCACGGCCATCCCCGCGCACCTGCGGCGGAAGTCGGCGCCCGGCCTGCCGGCCGCCTCGGAGCTGGACGTGGTGCGTCACTACACGCGGCTGTCGCAGAAGAATTTCTCCATCGACACCGAGTTCTATCCGCTGGGCTCGTGCACGATGAAATACAACCCGCGCGCCTGTAACAGCCTGGCGATGCTGCCCGGGTTCCTGAATCGCCATCCGCTGGCCCCGGCCAGCCACAGCCAGGGCTTCCTGCAGACCATGTACGAGCTGCAGGAGATGCTGCGCGAGGTCACCGGCATGCAGGACGTGTCGCTGGCGCCGATGGCGGGCGCGCAGGGCGAGTTCACCGGCGTGGCCATGATCCGCGCCTACCACGATGCCCGCGGCGACACCGAGCGTCGCGAGATCATCGTCCCGGATGCCGCGCACGGCACCAACCCGGCCACCGCGATCATGTGCGGCTACGAGGTGCGCGAGATCCCCACCGATGCCAGCGGCGACGTGAATATCGACGCGCTGCGCGAGGCCGTGGGTCCGCAGACCGCCGGGATCATGCTCACCAACCCGTCCACCGTGGGCGTCTTCGAGCGCCGCATCGAGGAGATCGCGAAGATCGTGCACGAGGCCGGCGGCCTGCTGTATTACGACGGCGCCAATCTCAACGCCATCCTCGGCAAGGTGCGTCCGGGCGACATGGGCTTCGACGTGATCCACATGAACCTGCACAAGACCTTCTCCACGCCGCACGGCGGTGGCGGTCCGGGTTCCGGCGCGGTGGGCGTGGGCGAGCGGTTGCTGCCGTACATGCCGGTGCCGCATGTGGAAGAAGACGGGCAGGGCGGCTACCGCCTGGCCGACGAGGCCGACCGGCCCGAGACCATCGGCCGGCTGTCCGCGTTCATGGGCAACCCCGGCGTGCTGCTGCGTGCCTATGTGTACATGCGCATGCTGGGTCGCGAGGGCATGGTTCGGGTCGCCGAGTTCGCGACCCTCAACGCCAACTACCTCGCGAGCGAGCTCAGGGCCGCCGGATTTGATCTGGCCTATCCGGAACGCCGCGCGACCCACGAGTTCATCGTCACCCTGAAGAAGCAGGCGAAGGAGACGGGGCTGACCGCCGGCGACGTGGCCAAGCGGCTGCTGGATCACGGCTTCCATGCCCCCACCACCTACTTCCCGCTGCTGGTGCCGGAATGCCTGCTGGTGGAGCCGACCGAAACCGAGGCGAAGGAGACCCTGGACGCCTTTGTCGAGGCGATGGCCTGCATCCTCGCCGAGTCGGCGGACGACATCGACACCATCAAGTCGTCGCCGCACAACCTGCCGAACCGCCGTTTCAACGAAGTGGCGGCGGCCAAGGCGCTCGACCTGGTGTACCAGGAACCGACCGGCGACGCCGCCGGCGCGCAACCGCGCAGCGGCACCCACGGCTGACGCGCCATCCGGGCGGGGCTTCTTCCGGGCCCCCCCACCTGCACACCTTTCGCCTGCAAGCAGGCTCCTACGGGTCGGTACAGGCCATGTAGGAGCGAGCTTGCTCGCGGATGCCTAGCGAATGCCCAGGCCGACGCGGCTTATTCGCGCTTCATGCAGTCGAGGAAGCCGTCGGCCAGGTCGTCCATCAGTTCGAACCAGGCGTCCGGGCCGGGCCGGATGTCGACGCCGACCGGGTCCAGTTGACCCAGGCGCGTCGCGTGTCCTTCCACGATGGTCTCGGCCAGCGCCGGGCGGAACTGCGGTTCGGTGAACAGGCAGGTGACATCGTCCGCGGACAGGCGATCACGCAGTTCGCTGATGCGCCGTGCCCCGGGACTGCGGGACGGGTCGACGGTGATGGAGCCGGCTGCGTTCAGGCCGTAATGGGCCTCGAAATACTGGTAGGCGTCGTGGAACACCACGAAGGCCTCGCCGCGCACCGGTTCCAGACGCTCTTTCAGTTCGGCATCGAACTCGTCGATGCGTTCCAGCATGCGGTCGCGGTTGTCTTCCAGGGCGCCGGCCTTGTCGGGGTAATTCTCCCCGAGTCGGTCCGCAAGCTGCGTCACGATCGCCCGGGCGTTGTCGGGTGACAGCCAGATGTGGGCGTCCTGGTGGCCATGTGCGTGGTCATGGCCGTGGTCGTGGTCATGGTCATGCCCGTGGTCATGGTCATGCCCGTGGTCATGGTCATGCCCGTGGTCATGGTCATGCCCGTGGTCATGGTCATGCCCGTGG